>JBJMWV010000056.1:0-5765 GCA_045809985.1 Chthoniobacterales bacterium
GACGTGATGATCGGCGGCATCGTGGTTGGCGGCTCTGGCGCGGGACAGTTCGTGGTCCGTGCGCTCGGCCCATCGCTCGCCGCGTTCGGCATCGTTGATCCGCTGCCGAATCCAGTCCTGCAATTGCACGACAGCAACGGCACGATGATCGCGCTGAACGACGACTGGCACGACGACGCAGAGGCTTCTCAACTCGCGGCGCTGGGGCTAGCCCCAGGGAACGATCTGGAACCGGCGATTCTTCGCACACTGCCGCCGGGGAACTACACCGCCATTGTGCGGAGCATTAGTCCGAGCGTCACTGGCGTCGCGCTCGTCGAGATTTATCGCGAGTAGCTTCGCGATCTCTCACGTCGGCAGCAGTTTGACTGCACCCGACGCCGCGTATCTTCACGCACCTATGATCCTCCGCCCTTCCGTCGCCGTTGCCCTTTTCGTAACCCTCGCCGCGCCGTCGATATTCGCGCAGGACAAAATCGAGTTCCCGCAGGTCAGTCAGCATGGATTCGTTAGGCAGCGAGTCGGTCTGACCGACATTGAGGTCGATTATTCGCGACCGAACAAGAACAAGCGCGAGATCTTCGGCGGTGTCGTGCCGTGGGATAAAGTCTGGCGCACGGGTGCGAACGCTCCGACGAAGATCAAGTTCAGCGGGGACGTGAAGTTCGGAGACAAGGATATCCCGGCCGGCGAGTACGCGCTCTACACCATCCCGAAGTCTAACGAGTGGACCATCATTCTCTCGAAGAAGCTCGATCAGCCCTATCAGGCCGAGTCTGACGTCGCGCGCGTCACCGCCGCGCCGATCAAGCTGACCGAAGAGATGGAGACGTTCACCATCGGCTTCAACGATCTCCGCACCGATACCGCGACACTGGTCCTCGCTTGGGATCACACCGTCGTTCCGGTGAAGTTGAAGACTAACGACGTCGCAAAACTCAGCCAGGAAATAGACGCCGCGGTAAAAAGCGGGAAGGAGCTCGACGCGAACTTCTACAACAGCGCGGCGGGTTTTTATCTCGATCAGAATAAGGACCTGAAGCAGGCGGCGGAGTGGATCGACAAGGCGATCGAGAAACAGCCGGATGCTTACTTCATGTATTCCCGGAAGGCGCAGATCCAGGCGAAGCTCGGCAACAAGAAGGAAGCGACCGCGGCGGCGGAAAAATCAAATCAGATTCTCGAGTCGCGGCCGGAGCGCGATGAGGCGGCGATTCGCGCGAACAAGCAGTTGATCGAGAGCCTGCACTAGCGGCCACTGATGCGCGTTTTTCTTCGCTGCGCCGCGGCGGCAATTCTCGCGAGCGTGACTGCTCAAGCTACTCCGCCACCGACTGAAATGGATTCAGCCGCAATACGGCTCGGGCTTGAGAAGTTGAACGTGCTCGGCCGCGCGCTCTACGTCGCCGCGCATCCCGATGATGAGAACACCGGGCTGATTTCCTACTGGGCGAACGGCGCCCTCTACGACGCGGCGTACCTCTCGATGACGCGCGGTGACGGCGGACAGAACCTGATTGGGCCGGAATTGCGCGAACAGCTTGGTGTGATTCGCACCCAGGAGTTGCTCGCCGCGCGGCGCATCGATCACGGCCGGCAATTCTTCACCCGCGCAAACGACTTCGGTTTTTCGAAACGCGTCGACGAGACGCTCCACATCTGGGATCGGGACAAGATCCTCGCCGACACTGTCTGGGCGATTCGGAAGTTTCGGCCCGATGTAATCGCGACGCGTTTCGCGCCGGACGATAACGAGACGCACGGTCATCACACCGCGTCCGCGCAGCTCGCGCTCGAAGCGTTCAAAGCCGCGGCCGACCCGAAGCGTTATCCAGAGCAACTCAAATACGTGCAGCCGTGGCAGGCGACGCGCATTCTCTGGAACACGTCGCAGTTCTTCTTCCAAGCGCGCAACATTCCTTTCGAAACGGCGGGCCTGACAGTGATCGACGCCGGCGGATTCCAGCCGTTGCTCGGCAAATCCTATCCAGAGATCTCGTCGGCCAGCCGCACGATGCACAAGAGCCAGGGCTTCGGCGTGAGCATAGAGCGTGGCGCACGAAAGGAGTACTTCAAGCTCCTCGACGGCAAAGCGCCTAACGAAAGCAATCTCTTTAGTGATGTCGACACGACGTGGGCGCGTGTGCCGAAGGCGAACGGGATAGCGGGCAAAGTGAAGGCGATTCTCGCGAGCTACGATGCGACGAATCCATCTGCTTCGGTCCCGGCGCTGATTGAATTGCGGAAGAGTCTGAACTCGCTAGGCGAAAACGAGTGGACGAAGCAGAAGAGCAGCGAAGTCGATAAATTGATCGGCGCGTGCCTCGGTCTGCATCTCGACGCGATCAGCGAGAAAGCGGAAGCTCAACCCGGCGAATCGTTGAATCTGCAGATCGAAGCGATCAATCGCTCGTCTGTCGCGGTGAAGTTGAAGAGCGCTCGTTTGTTAGGCGAAACGCAGTCGATCGACGCGGCCCTCGCGCCTAACGAGTTGTTCGCGCGCAAGACGGCCGTGCGTTTGCCGACCAATCTTCCTTTCTCGCAACCATATTGGCTGCGCGAGCAGGGGACGGAAGGAACTTACGCGGTTTCGGATCAGACGCTGATCGGGCGACCAGAAAACCCGCCGGCCTTCTCGATCGACGTCGCGCTCGATATCAACGGCGAGGAAGTTCATTACGAGCTCGAGCCTCGCTTCCGCAAAGTCGATCGCGTGGAAGGCGAGACGACACGGCCGCTCGTCATTGCGCCGCCGGTGTTCGTGCAGTTGCCGCGGCCGGTTTTCGTCTTCGGCAGCAACGAACCAAAGATGCTGAACGTGCGCGTGATCGCATCGGCCGATCACTTGAAAGGCGCCGTCGCGCTCGAAGCGCCGAGCGGCTGGAAAGTCGAGCCTGCGTCTGCGCCCGTGGAACTCTTCGCCGCTGAGAGCGAGACGACGGTCACCTTCAAGCTCACGCCGCCGCCGAACGCTGGCGAAGCAACGCTGCGCGCGGTCACGATCGCGGAAAACGGCGCGCGCACGCCGGCCTTCAATCGCGAGCGCATCGAGTATCCGCACATCGAGCCGCAGACTTTGATCTCACCCGCGCAGGCGCAGGTCGTGCGCGCACAGATTGAAAACAAGGCGCCGCACGTCGGCTACATCCCCGGCGCGGGCGATGCGATTCCGGAGAGCCTGCGCGAGATCGGCTCGGACGTGAAGGTGCTCGAGAACGGCGAAGTGAAAGCGGAGAACCTGCGGCAGTTCGACGCGGTCGTGATCGGAGTGCGCGCGGCGAACGTGAATCCCGCGCGCATGAGCGCAGTCATGCCGGAGCTGATGAGCTACGCGAAAAACGGCGGCGTTGTCATCTATCAATACAACACCACGCCGGGACCAAAGCCGGAGCAGTTGCCCTTTCCGCTCAAGATTTCGCGCGATCGCGTGACCGATGAAACCGCCGAGATGCGCATCCTCGCGCCCGATCACGCGATGCTGAACTTCCCGAACAAGATCACGCCCGATGATTTCAAAGGGTGGCTGCAGGAGCGCGGCCTCTACTTCGCGAGTGAATGGGCGCCGGAGTGGAAGCCGATCCTCTCCGCGAATGATCCCGGCGAGAAGCCGCTCGATGGCGGTCTGCTCGTCGCGCGCGCGGAGAAAGGCTGGTTCGTATACACCGGGCTGTCGTTCTTCCGCGAGCTGCCCGGCGGCGTGCCCGGCGCCTACCGACTCTTCGCGAACATGATCTCGTTAGGCCATGCGCAGTGACGAACGCGTGCCGCTCTTCGGCACCTGGCGCAACGCCTACATCACGGTGCTTGCGTCGTTCGTGATTTACGTCGCGCTCTTCTACGCCTTCGAGCGCTACTTCTCGTGACCTGGATCGATTGGGTCGTGCTCCTCGGCACGCTGCTCGTAATCGCGCTCTACGGTCACTGGCGCACACGGCGTGATTACGACCTCGCGCATTACCTGCACGGCGATGAGACGATCCGCTGGCCAACCATCGCGCTCTCCGTCATGGCCGCGCAGGCAAGCGCGATCACGTTCCTTTCCACGCCGGGCCAAGGCTTCGAAAGCGGAATGGGATTCGTACAAAACTACTTCGGGATGCCGTTCGCGCTCCTCGTCGTCTGCGGCGTCTTCATCCCGATTTTCCACCGGCTGAAAGTCATCACCGCCTACGAGTACCTTGGCCAGCGGTTCGATCAGAAAACGCGACTGCTCGGCGCGTCGTTGTTTCTTATTCAACGCGGTCTCTCGACCGGCATCACGATCTACGCCCCCGCTATTATTGTCTCCGCCATCCTCGGCTGGAACCTGGAACTCACGATCGTCGTCACCGGGTTGTTCATCATGATCTACACCGCGGCGGGCGGAACAAAGGCGGTGAGTATCACGGGCAAATGGCAGATGGCGGTGATCCTCGTCAGCATGGCGATCATTTTCGGCATGATCGTCTACCGCCTTCCGAGCAACGTCTCGTTAGGCGGAGCGTTCAACATTGCCGGGAAGATGGGCAAGCTGAACGTCGTCGACTTCTCGTTAGACCCGAACAAGCGCTACACCTTCTGGTCGGGCTTGCTCGGCGGCTTCTTCCTCCAGCTCTCCTATTTCGGCACCGACCAATCGCAGGTCCAGCGTTACATCGCCGGCGGCTCGACCTTCAACAGCCGCTTCGGCCTGCTGTTCAACGCGGTGGTGAAGATTCCGATGCAGTTCATGATTCTGCTCACCGGCGTAATGGTCTTCGTTTTCTATCAATTCGAGAAGCCGCCCATCTTCTTCAATCAACCGGCCTATGAGGAAGCGGCGCGTGCGGATGCGGCGGGAAAGCTGCCGCAATTGCAATCGCGTTACGATTCGCTCTTCGCTGAGAAGCAGAACGCGTTGCGGCGCGTGACGACTAGTGAAGACGAGATGGGTACGGCCGTGCGTGCGAATGACGAGATGCAGAAGGTGCGCGGCGAAGTGAAGGACACGCTCAAAAGCTACGATTCGAAGATTGAAACGAAGGACTCCGACTATGTCTTCATCACCTTCGTGCTGCGCTATCTGCCGCACGGCATCATCGGCTTGCTCATGGCGGTGATCTTCTGCTCCGCAGCCTCATCAACCGCCGCGGAGTTGAATGCGCTCGGCTCAACGACCGAGGTAGATTTCTACCGGCCGCTCATTCGCTCCGAAGCGAGCGATAAACACTACCTGCGAGTCGCCGAGTTGCTAACCGCAGGCTGGGGGATCGTGGCGATCGGCTTCGCGCTCTTCGCCAACCTCGTCGAGAACCTGATCGAAGCCGTGAACATCCTCGGCTCGCTTTTTTACGGGCCGATCCTAGGCCTCTTCATAACCGCATTCTTCCTGCGGAACGTCCGCGGCTCGGCTGTTTTTTGGGGTGCACTGATGTCGGAGTCGCTGATTCTGACGCTCTTCTTCACCACGAAAAAGATCGGGTACCTTTGGTATAACCCGATTGGTTGCATCGCCGTCTGCCTCTTCGCGCTCGCACTGCAGAACACGGTCTTTACAAGGTCGCGCGATTAATGCCGTCACCGATCATCTGTTTCGGACAGCAACCGTGCGGAATCTTTCCGCGGCGTTTCCTTTTCGCGAAAATGGAAACCGCGCGTCGGCTGCAAAAGGAGATCGGCGGCGAGATTGTCTTCTTCTTTCACGATAGCGACCACGATCCGCGCGAGACCGTCACCATCCTGTGCGATCTGCACACTGGTGAAGAGCGCCGGCTCAATTTCACCTTCGCGAATCAGCTCCAGAAGCA
>JBJMWV010000057.1:0-9862 GCA_045809985.1 Chthoniobacterales bacterium
AACGACTCTTGCGGCGAAGCCGATCCTGCTTTGCACCGGCACGATCGGAATCACGGTGAAAACGATGTAGAGCAGCGTAACGAGCGCGCCGATCACCGCCGCGATGCGCAACCAAAGCGGCGCGCGCGCACTGATGCCGCGCAACCCAATCACCGGCACCGCGAAGAGCACGAGATAGGCGATCGCGTAGAAGATACCCGCTGCGTTGTCGATCAGCTGAAATGCTTCCTGCGCGCCCACGCCTAACAAACTGCCGATCGCGAAGAGCAACGTCACTGCGCCGACAAAGAGGATGGAGTTGGTCGGTGTCTTGTAGCCGCGATGCAGTTTGCTGAACCAGCGCGGCAGAACGTTGTCCCAACCGGCGACCATTGGGAGGCGCGTGTTGCCGAGGAAGTAGATGCTCAGCACTGCGATCGAACGACCGGCGAGCATCAGGATGGCGAGCGCGGCAATCGTGCTCCCGGTCGCGCCGAGTTTGTCCACCCCCGCGCGCAAGGCCTGCGGCACAGGACCGATCAGATCGAGTTGGTCGAAGCTGGTGAACGCCATGACCGAGCTCGTGCCGAGGATGAACATGAGCGCGATGATCGGCGCTGCGATGATGACTGAACGCGTGATGTTCTTCTCCGGCGCACGACTTTCGCCCGCGAGGATCGCGACGTATTCGAAACCGGCGAGAGCGCCGAGCGAGATCTTGCTGAAGATGTTGAGCGAGAAAAGGGTCGGTGGCGGCAGGGCGAATTCGACCGCCCGATAGTGCGGCAACTTGCCTGCCGCGACGGCAATGAAGGGCAGGAGAATCAGTCCGCCGTATGTCGCGAGGAGCAGGATTCCACCAACGTTGTTGACCCATTTGCCGAGGCTAAGTCCGCGGATCGTGACGAGAATCATCGCGCCAACGAGCACGCCATTCAGTGCGCCGACGAACAAGTGATTCGCCGGCAACCACGACGCGGCAGGGCCGATGGCGTAGAATAGATTCGTCGCGATGACCAGGCCCGTGCCCGCCATGACGGTGATGCCTAACAACCAAAGATTCCAACCGACCATGAAGCCGGTGAATTCGTTGAAGCCGAGTTTGGCCCATTGATAAAGGCCGCCTTCGAGCGGCATGAGGCGGTTCAGATAAATGACGATCGCGGCGAGGGGGATGTAGAAAAGCAGGATGGCGAGCAGCCAGTAAACCGTCTGCGCGGAGCCGAGCTTCGCCGCGGTGCCGACCCACGACCCACCGACAACAAACGCGATCTGCATCAGGACGAGATCGCGCAGGCCGAGCTCCTTTTTGAACGAAGCGCTCTTCTCGATGACGCGCGCCTCCTCCGCGCCTAACGAGTTGTTAGTCATCGCAGAGGAGTTGGCCGCGAATCACGCGCACGAACGCGAATGGTTGCATCCGCTGTATCCTGCCATTCGCGTCAATTCGAGTGATTCGCGGGCAGTTTCTTCTGTTGCCAGCGCCGCGCTACTTCTCCGGGTTGACTGGGAAGTGCTTGTTCTTGAGGTGCTCGGGAACGCGCTCCGTCCGCTCGGACTCGATTTCTTCCGTCGCAGCGCCTAACGACTCATACGCTTCGCGGTTCTTCTTCGCGCGACACATGTAGGCCGTCGCGTGGGCGAGGGGAATGCGCGCCTCTGGCATACCGACAAACTCGACCGCCTGCTGCGCCGCGATCGCGAGCGGTAACGCTTCGGGATCGGCGAGGCCGACATCTTCACTCGCGAAAATCACGATGCGTCGCGCGATGAAGCGGGAGTCCTCGCCGGCATGGAGCATTTTTGCGAGCCAGTAGATCGCGCCCTTCTCATCGGAGCCGCGCATGCTCTTGATGAAGGCGCTGATCGTGTCGTAGTGCGCGTCCCCCTTCTTGTCGTAGATGATCGCTTTCTGCTGAATGCTCTCTTCCGCGACGCCGATCGTGAAATGCACGACGCCCGACTTATCAGGCTTCGTCGTGAGCACGCCGATTTCGAGCGCGTTTAAACATTTCCGCGCATCGCCGTCGCTGATCTTCGCGAGATGTCGCTTCGCTTCCGCATCGATGCGCACGTTGTATTTGCCGAGGCCGCGTTCTTCATCCGCGAGCGCGCGGTCGATCAAGTCCTCGAGCTGCTCGACCTTCAGCGGCTCGAGTTGAAAGACCTGCGAGCGTGAGACGAGCGCGCTGTTCACGTAGAAGAACGGGTTGTAAGTCGTCGCGCCGATCAGACGCAGATTTCCGCTCTCCACATCAGGCAGAAGGATGTCCTGCTGCGCTTTGTTGAAGTGATGAATCTCGTCGACAAACAGGATCGTCTTCTGTCCTGAAGTGCGAATCCGGTTCGCGGCCGCAGCGACGACCTTACGCATTTCCGCGACGTTGCTTTCGACGCCACTGAGTCGCTCGAACTTCGCATGCGTCATCTCTGCGATGATCTGCGCGAGCGTCGTCTTTCCGGTGCCCGGTGGTCCCGACAAAATCACCGACGGCAACCGATCCGCTTCAATTGCGCGGCGCAAAAGTTTTCCGGGCGCGAGGATGTGTTGTTGTCCGACGAATTCCTCGAGCGAGCGCGGCCGCATTCGCGCAGCCAGCGGCGAGGCAGCAGTCGGCGCTTTCACCGCCTTCACCGGCTCCTCGACCTGGAACAAATCCTCCACGCCTAACGATACGTTGCTCGCAGAGAGCAGCAATCAGGGGACGAGCACGATCTTGCCGAATGCGCCGGGCTCCATCACCGCGCGATGCGCTGCTGGTGCTTCGGCGAGCGGAAGCTCCTTCCCCACAACCGGACGCAACGTGCCATTCTCGAGTCCGGCGACGAGCGCAGCGTGGATGCTCGCCAGCTCCGCGGGCGGCGTGTTGGGCAGAATCATCCCGCGAATGTCAGCATCGCGTTGCATCGCATTGCGCGCATCGATCTCAACCGGGCCGCGACTGCCGATGACGATAACGCGGCCATGCGGCGCGAGAACCGTGAGATCTTTCCCGAGGTTCACATTTGCGAGCAACTCGATGATGATGTCGACGCCGCGACCGCCACTCGCATCCTTGATTTGCTCGAGATAATCAGCCGCGTGGTGATCGAAGACTTCGTGCGCGCCCTGCTCGCGCACTAGCTCGCGTCCGCGCTTGCTTCCGGCGGTGCCGAAAACGCGCAAGCCAAATGCGCGCGCAATTTGCACCGCCGCGCTGCCCACGCCACCGCTCGCACCATGGACGAGCAACGTCTCGTTAGGCCGCGCCTCAGCGCGCTGCATCAAACCGCGATACCCCGTCGCGTAGGGTGTGCCCATCGCGGCACCTTGAGCGAAGGACGCGTTCGCCGGCAGCCGGTGCACTTGAGCTTGTTCGCAGAGCGCGAACTCCGCGTACGTGCCACTGATCGAGCCTGCGGTGTAAACGCGATCGCCCGCACGGAACCACGTCACGCCATCGCCGATTTCCTCCACCACACCAGCGCCATCGTTGCCCGGGGTGTAAGGCAGCTCAGGCAAACGCGCGTACTTCCCGGCGCGAATGTAAGTTTCGACCGGATTCACTCCGGCGGCGTGCAGCCTAACGAGTAATTGTCCAGCGCCGGGCCGCGGCTGCGGCACATCGGCGACCTTCAACACATCGGGCTCACCGAATTGCTCGACACGTATCGCTCTCACTTCACGGTGGAACCGCCCTTTGTCGTGATGACGAGAATGCCTTTGCCATCTTTACCCGGCATCGCCGCCACAGATGGATGCGTGTTGTCGATCGGCGCGATCGTTGTCTTGAAGCGCACCTTCGTGCCTTTCGAGAAATTCATCGGCGCGAAGCTGTCGTAGTTCATGGGAACGAAAATCATCATCCGATTCGCCACTACCGGTTTGCCTTTCACGGTGATCGTCCGCTCCGGCATGGCGAAGACCATCCGCACGACGTTCTTGGCCATGATGATCTCCATGTCGTCGAACGTGCCTTCCCACGTCACTTCCTTGCCATCCCATGGACCTGCGGCATTCGGCGGCAATTTATTCAGCTCCTGCTCCGCGAGCGCAACGAAGCCGTCCCACGACTTCTGCCAATCGCCCGGATTGCCGCGTACCGGCACCGGCGTGCTCTCGGCCGCCTTCGCGCCTTCGTAAACCATCACGTAATGTTCCGCCTGCGGATCGGATAATTTGAGGCTCTCCGACTTTCCGTTGCCGCGCTTGAAATAGACTGTCTGCGTCGCGACATCGAAACGTTCGACGACGGCGTCTGGTTTCCGAGACTTCCCCGCGAGCACGTCGGCCATGATGTCGTCCTCTTCGTCTTCGTTCTTCGCGTAGTAGAGCTTCGCGCCGGGCATGCAGGTGCCGGGACGCAAGACATCGACGTGAGTTGTCTCTGATGCGGCGCCCGCGAATTGGATTGAAATCCACAGCGCTGCGATCAATGCAAACAGAAGCACGCGCGTGGTCTTCATAAGCACAAGAACGAGTGCGCCGATGATCGCGAGATCACGTCTGGAGGTCACGTCGAAACAGTGCCCCGTTTGGCCGGCTTCTTGCACCAGCGAGTGATCCATCGAAATGTTCCGCCGCATGCGCCGAGTCCTTGTCCTTCTTCTCTTTATCCTTGCGAGCGCCGATGTGCGCGCGGTCGAATCGGCGTTGCCGTTTTCCACGGTCTTCAAAGGCGAGAAGCGCTTCGATCAGCTTGTTGCGCGGGCGAAGGAAGGAAATTGGGCCGCGTTACCCCTCGGTCAGCGGATCGCAACGGTCGGCCAGGCGTTCGTCGGCACGCCCTACAAGAACTACACGCTCGAAATCGACAACCGCATCGAAGCGCCTTCGGCTAACCTGAATGCGCTCGATTGCTGGACCTTCTTCGAGATCTCGCTCGCCTTCGCCCGACTGATGGATGAGCCGCCGGAGAATTGGACGCCGCAACGCTTCCTGCATTACATCGAGCTCGATCGTTATCGGGGGGGCGAATGCACCGGTGAGTATCTGTCGCGTCTCCATTATCTCGAGGACTGGTTAGCCGATAATGATCGCCGCGGTCTTGTCGAAGACCTGACTCGCAGCCTCGGCGGCGTGAGCGTGCCGCACGCCGCCCAGGAGATGACGCGCGGCTGGAAACATTATCGTTATCTCGCATCGAACCGCGCGCTCCTCGGACCGCTCCGCCAGATGGAAGAACGCGTCTCGAGTCGGCCGCTCTATCAGATTCCCACTAACAGGGTCGCGGCGATTGAGCCGAAGCTGCGCAGCGGTGACATCATCGGCATTGTCTCGCACGACGGCCGGCTCTTCGGCACGTCGCATGTCGGTCTTGCGCTGCGTGGGAACGACGGCGTCCTGCATTTCATGCACGCCTCAGCGCCGCATAACTACAACAAGGTCGTGATCGACTCGAGTCTCTCGAGCTATCTCAAGCGCTATCGCAGCGACACCGGCATCATGGTCGCGCGGCCGGTGAAGTAACGCATTAGTCGAGCTGAACCGGCTCCGCGCCTTGTCGTCTGCGCGCGAGCAGATAGGCGGCACGCGTGCGGGCACGATTCCAACGACGTGCCATCTTTCCATCGACGAGCTTGCGTCGGAAATGGGGATCGATCTTCACGCCGTGCGCGCGGCAAAGCGCCAGTGCTTCCGGTGTCCACAAACCGCGCACGATCGCTGACGTGAGATATTGCACCGGCGAATCTGCGTTTCGCGCATAGGCGAGCATATGCAATTCGCGCGTGCGCGGACTGCCTTGCGCCTCCATTTCCCACGCGTCTTCGCCCGGCCGCAGGATTGATGTAAGCGCGTCCCGTTTCCAGAGCGTCACCTGCAAACGAGTGCGGCCTTTCGACTCAGCGGGCACAACGATGTAGCGCTCGTTAGGCGCAGAAGACTGCGTCTCCAATCCGGACAAATCGCGAAAGCAAAGCGATGCGGCGTGTTGTGCGATCGCGTATTCGAAATCACGTGCGAGTTGGCCGGGATCAACAGCGGTCGTGAGGAAGTAATCCTCCTGGACATAGAGGATATACGGTGTCGCGATTTGCTGCATCGCGACCTGCATGTTGCTTGCCCAGCCGTGGTCTTTGCCGACGCGAATCGCGCGGATTTTTGAAGAACGAACATCGAGCTCGTTCGTGATCAGGTAGACCGGGAACGGGCAAGCCGGCCAAAATTTGCGGAAGAAAAAGACGAATGGCCTCCATGCGTCGAAGAATGCATCGCAGCTCGAAACGACAACGGAAACCTCAGTGGTGAAGTCGCGCAGTTCCTTCATGAGAGAAAGGTGCGCGCCCATTCGTTCAGCACCCAAAGATTCCACAAACGCTGCGCGTGGTTCGCTCGACCGGCTTGATGTTCATCGAGCAACTGCGCCGCTGTGTCTTCGCGCAGGAACGGCTGAAGCGTATGGTGCAGTGGCAGAATCCCTTGGCGAATTTGCTCGCGCGCCTCGCCGCGCCACCATTGCGCCAGCGGGACGGAGAAGCCGCGCTTGCGCGCGTTCATCACTTCGGACGGAAGATCTCTCGCCACGATATCGCGCAGGATCAGTTTGCCCTGACTGCGATTCACCTTCCACTCGTTAGGCAAACGTCCGCACAGTTCCATCAATTCATGATCGAGGAACGGCGAACGTACTTCGAGGCTGCGCGCCATGCTCGCGATGTCGAGCTTGGTCAGAAGCGAGTTCGGCAGCGGGTCCGTTACGTCCCATTGCAGGATGCGCTCAAGCGGCTCCATCTCACCGCGCCAGAACTCCGCGACCCATTCGCTCACAAATGCTTGGCTGTCCGCGCGCAGCAACTCGGTCGTGATCCGCGGGAAAAACGCGCCGGAGAAAAATTCACCCGAGAACAGACTCGGCGTTTCCGGGACAAGCATTCGCCGCAACTTGTTAGGCAAGACGCTACCGCCGCAGAGCGAATTGCGCGTGATGCTTTCACGCAGGTCGTGCGGCAGAAGCGCGAAACGTTGCCACGCCTGCAGTCGATGCTTTCTATAACCCGCAAAGGCTTCGTCGCCGCCATCGCCGCTCAGCGCGACCTTCACCTGACCTCTCGTTAGGCCACAGACTAGCATTGTCGGCAGGGCAGATTTGTCGGCTGATGGCTCGCCGTAATGCCGCACGATGTCGGGCAGGAGGTTGAGCAGGTCTGTCGTGCCGGTCAGCACATGATGCTCAATGCCGAAATGCCTCGCGGATGCGCGCGCGATCTCCGTCTCGTCGTATTCCTTCTCCGCAAAACCGATCGTGAACGCCTGCACTTTCGCGCCGAGTCCGTCGACCAGCCGCGCGAGAATCGCATTCGAATCGATCCCGCCGCTGAGCAGCAGGCCCAGTGGCACGTCGCTGCGCAGACGCAGGCGAATGCTTTCGTCGAGCTTCGCGCGGACTTGCTCGCGCGCTTCTTCGTAGCTGCAAGTCAGCTTCGGCCGTTGGCTGAACGACCAGTAGCGCTGCACTTTGATCTCGCCCGCCTGCCAGGTGAGATAATGCGCGGGCGGGAGTTTGATGATTTGCCTAACCAGCGATCGTGGCGCCGAGACGTAGCCGAAGAGCAGATAAGCGGTCAGCGCGTCCGGATCGATTTCCCAAGAAGCAAGTTTCTGATCGAGCAGCGGCGCGATCTCCGAACAGAAGTAGAGCGTCTGATCCGCGACGACATAATTGAGCGGCTTCTTCCCGAGCCGATCGCGCGCGAGAAAGAGCAGTTGCTTGTGCGAGTCCCAAAGCGCGAAGGCAAACATGCCGCGCAGGTGCGGCAGCATCTCGACGCCGTACTCTTCGTAGAGGTGCACGAGCGTCTCGCCGTCGCCGTTTGTCGTTAGGCGATGGCCGCGCTTCTCCAGCTCCGCGCGGAGCTCCACGTAATTGTAGATCTCGCCGTTAAAGATGAGCTGGATCGAGCCGTCTTCATTCGCGATCGGCTGCTGACTGCAGGCGACGTCGACAATGCTCAGCCGTCGCATCCCGAGCGCGACGCGGGGCGCGGTGAAGAAGCCATCGTCGTCCGGCCCGCGATGCCGCAGCGCGCCTGTCATCGCGCGAAGCAGCGGCAGGCGATCAGTCGCGGTCTCGCGCGTCACGTAGCCGGCGATGCCGCACATCTCTTTAGGCTAGGTAGCCGAACCGCGGGTTCAGCTTTGCGACCGTGGCGTTCGCGTACGCGAGATCGCCGTCCTTCAAGTAATCGCCATAGCCCGCGACCTTTCCTCGCCGCACCTTGTACGATTCAGGATCGTTCACATCGCCGGGTTGAAGCAGCTTCGGATCGTACTGCTTCGAGGCTTCCATCTTTTTCATGTTCCCGAATCGCGACAAGTCGAGTGCGTGCGCGAACGCAGCTTCGTCGATGTTCGCTTCTTCGAGCGCGGCGAGGATCTTGCGGAACTGCTCGTTAGGCGCGGCGTGCAGGTCTTCGTAGCGGACGAGGGTGCAGTCGTTGCGTTCACCGAATTCAGCCAGCCACTCATTCATCGTTCGCACCATCAGCTCGATGCCGTGAATTGGATCGCGAAGAATCTCGCCGATTGATTTCCCACTGAGCTGGCCCGCGGTTTCCATCGTGCGGCGGGTGAGCTCGTGATAATGCGAGACAAAGGCGTCGCGCGGGTCGCGCGCGAGCAGGATGATCTTCGCGCGCTTCAGTTCACGGCGCGGGACGAGAAACTTACTTCGGACCCGCTCGTAGAGCCGCGTCTTTGTGTAGTGCTCGTAGAGGTCGTGTGTGTAGATCACGCGCGGAATGCGAGTGTCGTTGTACTGCTCGGGATCGAGCGAGAACGGGTGCTCGGAGCGGGCGCAGAAGTAGGCGGCGAGGAAGGTGCGAATCCAAGTGCGGCCGCTGTTCGGATTAGAAATGACGATGACGTCTCCGCCGCTCAAGCGCGGCGCGCGGCTGCTCAGATTCCAGCGCAACGGCATCGCGCATCCGTGACGCGCCGCGAATCGCGACGCAAGGAGTTTCTGGCACGTCACGTGCAGTGGACTGGCGAGGTGACGACAAAAACGCGAGCTCTTCTCTGCGCCACAACGATGCTTTCGCTGCTGGTTCAGGCGCCGCAATCCCGCGGCGACACTTTCTACATTTCGGATACGGGAACGAGAAAGATCACCAGGATCGACGCGAGTGGCTCGGCCACCGTGTTCGTGAACATCAACGCTTTGGGCATCGCATTGGACGGAACCGGCACTCTCTTTGCCGTGGTCGCAGGCTCCGCGACGATCGTGAAAATCGATCCGAGTGGAAATGTTTCACCCTTCGCGAACTCAGGTATGGTCTTTCCGGCTGGGCTGGCAATCGATCGCGACGGCAACGTTTACGTCAGCGATGTCAGCACAAATTCGATCATCCGGTTCACTCCGGAGGGTGCAGGTGCAGTTTTCGCAACGCAGGGATTGGTTAATCCGCACGGACTCGCGTTCGACAGAGAACGCAATCTTTTCGTGGCGAACTGGGGCGCGAACAACATTCTGAAAATCACCCCAGATGGCAGCTCGTCGGTATTCGCGAGCGGTTACTTGGACGCTCCGTGGGCACTTGCGTTTGATCGACTCGGACGGCTCTACGTCACGAATTCAAATAACAGTGTTTCGGACGACCGAATCGTTTGCTTCGACGAAAGCGGCAATCCATCGCTTTTCCGGTCGGGGATTAAAGCAGGTCGAGGCTTGGCGTTCGATAGCCACTCTGCCCTTTACGCCGCGAACCTTTCTCCGACTGAACTCGACCGGTTTGATGCTTCCGGTAAGAAATCAATCGTGACATCAGGTTCTGCGCTGGACACGCCAGTGTTCATCGTCGTGAAGCCTGACATTCCGCCGCCGCAGATCAGCGCCATCGAAATGGTCGCCGGAGCACCGCGAGTGACGTTTACATCCACGACGACGTCCGGATACCGCGCCGAATT
>JBJMWV010000058.1:0-4049 GCA_045809985.1 Chthoniobacterales bacterium
AAGATCCTCCGGGATCGGCAAACGTTCGTGCAGCTGATCGCGCATCTCGTCGGTGACGACTTCAGCCGCACGGGAGGCATCATTGAGTACTACCAGACGCAACCCGACGTCGCGAACATCCTCACGTCGCCTAACCCGCAGAATGCCGCGCAGCAGTGGCTCGCGCAGACGTTCTATTCGCACCCGCGAATTGACGGCATGTTCATCGCCGCACCGGATGGGAAACTGATCGGATCCATTCCAGCCGTGCCGCCGGATGCCGCCGACGAGTTCGTTCCTGCGCCGTGGCGCGAAGCCGCGAATGCCGCTAGCGCGGCGTACGTGACACCGGTTCATCCGCGCGTCTCCGACAAACGCATGACAACCGACATCGTCGGCGCTCTGCGCGGAGCCGACGGGAACGTTGCGGGTTATCTCGGTGTCTCTGTTCTCGTCGAACGGATGGGCCGTCGCTTGTCGTCAGTCGAGTTTGCCGACGAGTCGATCTGTCAGGTGATCGATCAAAACGGCACGCCGCTCTTCGCAAACAACTTTCAGGCAAACGCGGCGCCGAGTTCGCCCGAAGGCGACGCGCTCATCCGCCAAATTCGCGAGACGAAGACCGGCCATCTCGATCGCAACAACACGCTGTATTCCTTCGCGGTGATCGAGAGCACGGGCTGGATCACGGTCGTCGAGCAACCGAAGTCTGCAGCTTATCGGCCGGTGCGCGATCTCCTGGGCAAGATCACCTTTCCTGCTGTCTGGCTCATCCTGCTCACCGCGGTCGGCGCATGGCTCGCCGGCAGATTCACCCGCCGCCAGAGCGAAGCAGCTCGCCGCATCGAGCGCGAAGTTATTTTCAACGAAAAGATTCTCGCGAACATGCCGAGCGGCATTGCGCTGATCGATCCGAGTTCGCGCAATTTCCTGCAGGCGAATGAAGCGTTCGCGCGGATGGCGAAAAGCTTCGGCGGCTTACCCGAAGAAAAGGATGTCTACGATGTCACCTTCGATGAAGTGCAGATCGCGCCGAGCGAGGCGATCGAAAAAGTGCTGAGCTTCGGCTCGCCGTTTCAGCTCGTCGAACAACCGTTCACCGATCGCAACGGCATAACGCATTTCGTGAACGTGAACCTGCTGCGGCTGCAAGGTTCCGAGCAGCGCGTCCAAGGCGTGCTTTATCTGGTCGAAGACAAAACGCGCGACGTGACGTTGCGTCAGGAACTGATTGGCGCGAACGCCGCGAAGGATCAATTTCTCGCGCTCCTCTCGCATGAACTGCGCAATCCACTTTCGCCTGTGATCGCGATGGTCGGTGAGCTCGAAGCGAGTGCTTCGGACAAACCGGATGTGCGTCGCGCGCTCGAAGTGATTCGCCGCAACGTTGAGTTGGAAGCGCGGCTGATCGACGACCTGCTCGACGTCACCCGGATCGCGAAAGGCAAGCTGCAGCTCAGCTTCGAAGCGGTCAGTGTGCACGAGATCTTGCAGCGCGCCTTTGAGATTTGTCGCGGCGACATTCTCGAAAAAAATCTCGGAATTGAGTTTCGGCTCCGTGCCGAGCAGGTCCACGTCGAAGCCGATCCGGCGCGCCTGCAGCAGGTGTTTTGGAATCTGATCAAGAACAGCGTGAAATTCACGCCGCCCCAAGGCCGGATCATCATCGAAACCTTCAATCCATCACCCGAGCAGATAGAGATTCGCACCACGGATACCGGCATCGGCATCGAACGAGAGAAGCTCGCGAAAGTTTTCAACGCTTTCGAGCAAGGACAGAGCTCAATCACTCGCCGCTTCGGCGGACTTGGTCTCGGTCTCGCCATTTCGAAAGCGATGGTCTCAGCGCACGGCGGCACCATTGCCGTACACAGCGAAGGCAAAGACCGCGGCGCAACATTCATCGTCACGCTGAACACGGTTCCGGCGCCTGCAGTTGCGCCGGAGCGCCAAAAGGGACCCGAAGTCTCGGAAGACGCGAAAGCAAAAGTCAAAGAGAGCGCGCCGCGTTTGCTAGTAGTCGACGATCACCACGACACCTGTCTCGGCATGAAGATGATGCTCGAGCGTCGCGGCTATCGGGTGACTGTGGCGCACAGCGCAGATGAGGCGGTTGCACGAGCCGGCGAAGCCGAATTTGATTTGCTCGTGAGCGACATCGGCCTGCCCGACCGCTCCGGTTACGAGCTAATGGAGGAACTCCGCGCGCAGAAGAGCATGCGCGGCATTGCGTTGAGCGGCTTTGGAATGGAGAACGACGTGAACCGCGCCCGCCAGGCGGGCTTTGCGGAGCACTTGACGAAGCCGATCAATTTCGAGCGCTTGGAAGAAGTAATCCACGCGCTCCTCGCCGCCGAGCCTGTGTCGCGCGGCAACGGAAAGTAGAGGGACGCTGCGTCAGAAGTCTTAGACGTCCTGTGCGACCGCGTTCTGCTGCGCGCGAGCTTCGTTCTGCCGCTCCGACGCATCCTTCAGTTCGCGCGATAATTTCTCGACGCGCTGCCGCATCACCTTGCCGGCTTTGAATTTCACGGTCGCTCGTGGCGGAATCGTGAAACTGCTGCCCGGCTGGTTTGGATTCCGGCCGACGCGCGGCTTGGTCAACCGCGTCTGGAACACGCCGAAATTACGAAGCTCTACCGCAACATTCTTCGCCAAACTGTCGGTGATATGGTCGAGCGTCCGCTGGACGACTTCGAAGACCTCGTGCTGCACCATCCCGGTCTGGTTGCTGATGGCAACCACGATGTCGCGTTTCGTGAGCTTAGCCATATATCTAATAGAATCGCCTCCAACCGCTTAAACAGGTGGGCGAAACGCAATATTTTGTCTACCTATTACGTATACGAGCTAAATCGCTCGCCTGACGCTAAATACGTTATTACGCGGCGCGCTTTCGCAGGAGTGCGCCCATATAATAAGAGAGGGGTGTCTGAGACTCGAGCGTTTTGCGCCTGGACTTCAGCTGTCCCTGCAGCACGCCGAGCTTCGTGAAGACGCCGTTCCATTCGGCCTCAATCCGCCGGATGTCTTCGGCGCCCATGTCGCGCACACCGCGCATCGAGACGCCGCGATTGAGGACGTTCATGGCCTTACCGGAAAGCTCGCCGAGAATTCCGAGCTCGCTAAAAACATGCTCCGTTTCCTGAAGCAGATTCGCGCGCGTCTCGGTGAATTGCCGTTCCTGTTCCGCCGAGATGATCGGCTTCGCCTTGTCGAGGCCGTAGGTGATCAGGTCGTGCAGCTTCTTCCAGTTATCGAGCTGGATGTTCAGGATCCGCAGATGTCGTTCGAGAGTCTTGTTTCGCATGGCTTAGCGGGAGGATGAGAGCTCGAGCGTCTCGTCGAGCTTCTGGAGGTTGTCGATCAACAGGTGAGCCCACGGGCGGTCGACCGTTTGGATCTGGCTGATGATCCCTTCTTCAAAATAAAAACGGCCCTGCCGCCAGCGGAACACTTCCGCCACTGCAGCTTCGCCTTCGAGCGTGCCGAACACCGCATGCCGCACCGACCCGTGATGCAGATAAATTTCGCTGTTGCCGCGGCCCGACTTAAACGTGAACCGACCGCTGCGCTGGCCCAGGCAGCTCATCTGCAAAATCTCCGCCGCGGAAAATTGATTCAGGTTCCCGATCAACGAGTGACACGGATCAATTCCTTCCGACGCCTCGCCCGAGTGCGTTCCGGCTGATTTCGCGAATGCACGAAGCTGCGCGCGCAAACGGCCGTTGCTGCGGCTGCAGGTGATGGAGCGAATCTTCTGCTGCGCGAAGCCCTGGTCGAACTCGTAATCGCGGAACTTCGGGACGACGCAGACGATTTGCAGTGAGGGAAAGTGTTGCCGCGCGCTCGTCGCTTGTTCGAGCGCGATCGCCGCTTCGCCCTCAATCACGAACCCGTCGAAGTGCTCCGCGAGCAGGACGCCAATCGCTTCCGACATGGAGCGAACAATCCGCAGGTCGACGTTCTCCATCTGGTAAAGCATGTCGATCACGCGGTCTTCGTAGACCGGATCGGCATTCATTATCAGGAGGCGTGTTTCCACAGCGGCAAGAACCTGCTACGTAAAA
>JBJMWV010000059.1:0-2049 GCA_045809985.1 Chthoniobacterales bacterium
ATCGCTGCGATCTCTGCTCGATCTCAAGTTCGAGCGGATTTTCTTCGCTCACGGCACACCGATCGTTACAAACGCACGCGCGCGACTGGCTGCACTGCTGGAGAACGAGACATGAACGGCAACGCGTTCACACGCTTTCTCCAGTTCATTCGCTTCTCGCACACCATCTTCGCCCTGCCGTTTGCGGTCGGTGCCTTGCTTGTGGCGGCGAACGGCCGGCCGTCCGCGCGCGTTCTAATTCTGGTGCTCGTGTGCATGGTGCTCGCGCGCACCGCGGCGATGTTGTTCAACCGGATTGCGGATTGGTCGATCGACCAGCGAAACCCACGAACTGCAGCCCGGCACACAATGATAGCACGAACGCCAGCGCTCGTGCTTCTCGTCGCGTGCTCTCTTGCATTCATCGTCGCGGCGAGCGCGATCAATCGCGTCACCGGCCTCCTCTCACCGCTCGCGCTAGCGATCGTCTTCTTCTACTCGCTCACGAAACGCTTCACTGATGTGACGCATTTCTTCCTCGGTCTCGCTCTCGCCGTTGCGCCCGCGGGTGCTTGGATTGCACAGACGGGCAGGCTCGCGCTTCCGCCGCTTGTCCTCGGCTGTGGCGTGGTCTGCTGGGTCGCCGGCTTCGATCTGATCTACGCGACACAGGATTTCGAATTCGATCAGAAAGAAGGTCTGCGCTCGCTCGTCGTAAGGCTCGGCGTTCCGGCAAGTCTGCGGGCCGCACAGTTCCTGCATCTGCTGATGTTCGCTGCGCTGATAGCCTTCGGCGCAATCGCGCACCTCGGCTTCGCGTATTTCGCGGCTATGCCTTTAGTCGCTGCAGCGCTCGTCTACGAACATCGTGCGGCGCGGCGTCTCGATCTTGCCGCCATCAATCGCGCGTTCTTCCTAAGCAACGCTTTCGTCAGCGCGGTCTTTGTAATTGCGGTCGCGCTCGACTGCTGGATCGCTCGTTAGTCGAGCATCGCGATTCGTCGCGCGTGGCGTCCGCCCTCGAACTCCGTCGTCAACCAGACGCGCACGACCGCAAGCGCCGTCTCTTCGGGAATCACCCGCTCGCCGAGCGAGAGGACGTTCGCGTCGTTATGCTGCCGCGAAAGCCGCGCCACTTCCTCGTTCCAGCAGAGTGCGCAACGCACGCCTTGCACCTTGTTCGCGGCCATCGCTTCGCCGTTGCCGGACCCGCCGAAGACGATCCCTCGGTCACACTCACCGCGCGCGACAGCTTCCGCCGCGGGCCGTATGAAGAGCGGATAATCGACCGGCTCGTCGCTGAAGGTGCCGAAGTCCACCACCTCGTGGCCTAACGAATTCAGGAGCTCCTTCACCTTTTCCTTCAGCCGATAACCCGCGTGATCTGTTCCGAGCGAAATCTTCATTACTCGTTAGGCGCCGTGCAATTCCGCAAGCTGCACCCAAAGCTCGCGTTCGCGTTCGGTGATCTTCTTCGGAACGCGCAGCGAGACGACAACATAAAGATCACCACGCTCGCCGGATGCCTGTGGCAATCCGCGTCCGCGCAATCGGAACCGCTGACCGGCCTGTGTCCCGGGCGGAATCTTAAGCCGCCTCTTTTCTTCGAGCGTCGGCACATCGACTTCCGCCCCGAGCACCGCCTGCCACGGCGCGACTTCCAACTCGTGAATCAGATCGCTTCCTTCGACAGAAAAATCCGGATGCCGCGCGAGTCGGACACGCAGAAAGAGGTCGCCGCTCTTGCCGCCGCGCTCACCAGCTTCGCCCTGTCCGGCGAGGCGAATCCGCTGCCCTTCATGAACACCGCGCGGGATCTTCACCTGATAGGTTTCGACCTTGTTCGAGTTCCCACGACGCAGCGAAACGGTGCGCTTCGATCCATGCAGCGCTTCCTCGAGCGTGACCATGATGTCCGCTTCGACATCGCTGCCGCGTTCCGCTGTCGCTTCGCGCTGACCAAACCCGCCGAAAGCCGAACGTCCTCGTCCGCCGCCGAAGAACTGTTCAAAGAAATCGCTAAACCCGGTCCCGCCGAATTCGAACTCGACGCCGCCACCATTTCCGCCG
>JBJMWV010000060.1:0-5720 GCA_045809985.1 Chthoniobacterales bacterium
GCTACTGCGCAGCCTGCCGTTTCGAGATGCCGGTCGCCTCGTCATGGTGTGGGAAAAGAATCCCTCGTTAGGCGCGTTGATCGCGGATCGCGTGCCCGTCGCGCTGAGCAACTTCCTCGAATGGCAAGAGCGCGCGACGCAGTTCGAGTCGATCGGCGGTTTCGAAGACGCCAACTTTAACGTGACCGGCGTGACCGAGCCCGAGCGCGTGCAAGGCGCGCGCGCCTCCAGGAATTTCTTCGACGTCTTCGGCGTGGAGCCGCGCTACGGACGCAGTTTCGACGGCACGAACGAAGAGCACATCGCGATCTTGAGCGACGCCTTCTTCCAGCGACGCTACGGCGGCGACCCGCACATTCTCGGCGCGAGCCTGACGATGAACGACATCGTCTACACGATCGTCGCGGTGCTGCCGCCGCAGTTTCATCTTCCCGCGACACGGCAGGGGCAGAACCAAAGCAAACCCGAGGTCTGGGTGCCGTACGATTCCTCGGCGCCGGCGAACACAGCCGAATTCAATCGACGAAAGTTGCAGGTCTTCGCGCGGCTGAAAGACGGCGTCTCACTGGAGCAGGCGCGCGAAGAAATGAACGCGATCGCGGCGCGGATGGCGGAAGAAAATCCGACCCAGAACGCAGGCTTCGGCGCGAATGTTTATCCGGTTTATCTCGAAGACATCGGCCACGAACAGCAGCGCGATTTACTCATCGTGCTCGCGGCGGTTGGATTCGTCCTACTCATCGCGTGCGCCAACGTCGCAAATCTAATGCTAAGCCGTGCCGCGGCGCGGCAGCAGGAAATGGCGATCCGCAAAGCGCTTGGCGCGGGTCGGCGGCGGCTCATCAGGCAGCTCCTGGCGGAGAGTCTCTTGTTGAGCGGCGCGGGCGCAGTGCTCGGATGGGTGCTGGCGCGATATGGAATCAAAACGCTCGTCGCGCTGCAGGCGACTGGCCTCAATCGCCCGGAGGATATCCGCCTCGGAATGCCGGTGTTGATATTCACTGCGGTGCTCTCTGTCCTCGTCGCAACGCTCTTCGGCATCTTTCCCGCGCTGCAGGCAGCACGTACGGAGGTCAATTCATCGCTCAACCAGACGCGCGGCGCGGGGACGGGCGCTCCTTCGTGGCGCTTGCGGCAGGTGCTCGTGGTCGCGGAGGTCGCGCTCGCGTGCGTCCTCCTGCTCGGCGCCGGGTTCATGATGAAGAGCCTGATCGCCGTCCTTCGCGTTGATCCCGGGTTCAAGCCCGATCACCTGTTGACGATGAAGTTCAGCCTGCCGGAATCGCGTTACGCAAATAACGACCAGGTCGCGAGCTTCTGTCGTCAGGTGTTGGAGAAAGTCGCGGCCACGCCCGGTGTGCAGCACGCCAGTTTTTCCGATGGCCTGCCGCTGACCCGTCTTCGCATGACGCGCTATTTGCTCGAAGGACAAGACCCGCCGCGCGGCAGCGAGCCAACCGCGGACATGCGCGGCATTTTCAACCCGGATTACTTCGACACGGTCGGCATCAAACTCATCGCCGGCCGCAACTTCACCGCTGACGAACTCGCGGAAAAGATGCCGGTCATCGTCATCAACCAGGGGCTCGCGAAACGGCTTTGGCCTAACGAGGACCCGCTCGGAAAACATTTGCGCAGTGTGCCCTCACAAGCGGGCGGGCCGGTCGTCATCTCGACCATCATCGGCGTCGTGAACGACACACATCAGGTCTCGCTCGAAGAGCGGATGCGGCCGGAGATTACGAAACCGATGGTCGACTACACCCAGCTCACACTCGCGGTCCGCACAGCGGGAGATCCAGCTGAGCTCATCTCCGCGATCAAACAACAGATCTGGTCGGTCGATCGCAATGTGCCGCTCTTCGAAGTCGCGACCATGCAACAGGTCCTGCGCGAGAACACGAGCGAACGCCGCTTCGAATCTTTTCTCATGAGCATGTTCGCGGGTCTGGCCTTGTTCCTGGCCGGCCTCGGACTATATGGGGTGCTCACGTCGCTCGTCGCACAACGCACCCAGGAGATCGGCATCCGCATCGCGCTTGGCGCGCAGACCAGCGATGTTCTGCGGCTCGTCCTCTTCGAAGGCGCACGCATGGTTCTGCTCGGCGTTGCGATCGGACTCGCCGCGGGTGTCGCACTCACTCGTTATCTCTCGAGCGTGTTCTACGGTGTGAGTCCTACGAACGCGACGACCTACCTCGAAGTCGCGCTGGGCATGATCGCGCTCGCGCTGCTGGCCTGCCTGCTGCCCGCATGGCGTGCCTTGCGCGTGAACCCGATGACCTCCCTTCGTTACGAATAGCAAAATCTGCTGAATCCATTCCGCAGAGTTGCTGCATCTCAATGCAGAACCCGCGCGCTTATGGAGAAACTTCTGCAGGACTTCCGCTTCGGCTTTCGCCAGCTCATCAAGAAACCCGGCTTCGCTGCTCTCGCCATCATTTCGATGGCGCTCGGGATTGGAGCGAACACATCGATCTTCAGCCTCGTCGACACCGTGCTGCTGCGGCCGCTCGCGGTGAACAATTCATCCGAGCTGGTCGAACTCTACGGCACGACGAACAAGGGCGCGGACTTCAGTCTTCAGTCACATCTCAACTACAAGGATTACCGCGATCGTAACACGGTGTTCTCTGGTCTGTTTCTCTATCGCGTGGTGGTGAGCAGTCTCACGGTCGACAAGAACAGCCAGCGCGTCTGGGGTTATCTCGTCACCGGAAATTATTTCGATGTCCTCGGCGTGAAGCCGATGCTCGGCCGCGCGTTCTTGCCTGAGGAAGATCAAACGCCGAACTCACATCCGGTCGCCGTCATCAGTTACAACTGCTGGCAGCGACGCTTCGGCGGTGATCCCGCAATCGTCGGCCGCAGTGTCGAGTTCAACAGCCGACCATTCACGATCATTGGCGTCGCGCCGAAAGGATTCATCGGGACGGAGGTCGCGTACGATCCGGAAATGTTCATCCCGTCGATGATGGTTCCGACGATTGAACCGGGCAGCAAGTCGCTCGAACGCCGCGATAACAACAGCTGGTTCTGCGTCGGGCGTCTCAAATCCGGCGTGACGCTCGCGAATGCCAAGGCGGAGCTCGAAACAATCACGGCGCAGATGGCGCAGGATTTCCCGGAGAACGTCGGACGCGGCATTCGCCTATCGAAGCCGGGCTTGTTCATTCCGGATATCGCGAACGCGGTCGTCGCATTCACCACTGTGCTCGCGGTGGTCGGAGCACTCGTTCTGCTTCTGGCCTGCGTGAATCTTGCCAGCCTCTTGCTTACGCGCGCCACCGAACGCCGGCGCGAGATCGCAGTGCGCCTCGCGATTGGCGCGAGCCGGCGACGACTCGTTAGGCAATTACTCACTGAGAGCATTCTCATTTCGTTGAGCGGCGGCGCGGCCGGCGTGCTCCTCGCGATGTTGATCAACAACGCCGTGCGCAACATCCGGCTGCCGAGCGATGTCACCTTGCTCTTCGATCTGCGCACCGACTGGCGCGTGCTCACCTTCACGCTCGTCCTCTCGATCGCGACCGGCATTCTCTTCAGCCTCATTCCCGCGCTGCAATCATCGAAGCCGCAGCTCGTTCCGGCGCTGAAGGATGAATCGTCGATGGGCGGCTTCCATCGCTCACGCTTGCGTAACGCGCTCGTGATCGCGCAAGTGAGTCTCTCGTTAGTCCTGCTCATCAGCGCAGGCTTGATCGTGCGCAGCCTGCAAGCCGCGCAAACGATGCGCCCCGGTTTCAACCCGGAGAACGCGGTGGCGATTTCGTTCGACGTGAGCCTGCAAGGTTACGACGAGGAACGCGGCCGCGCGTTTCAACGTCAGGTCCTCGATCGGGCGAAGGCGTTGCCGCAGATCGAGAACGCCGCACTCACTGACAACATTCCGCTCGGGCTAAATTATAACGACAGCACGATCTACATCGAGGGCGCGGAGTTCAAAGGCGCTAGCAATCTCCCCCTCGCCATCCCTTATGGGACTTCTCCCGGTTATTTCGAAGCGATGGGAATACCGCTGCGCGGCCGCGACTTTCGCGATGACGAAAACAAGAAGGAGAATCGCGTCGCGATCGTGAACGAGACCTTCGCGAAGAAGTTCTTCAACGGCGGAGATCCAATCGGTCACCGCTTCAACTGGCACGGACCTGATGACCCGTTTTTCGAGATCGTCGGCGTCGTCCCCGCGGGTAAATACAATTCGTTAGGCGAAGATCCAAAGCCCGCGGTCTACACCCCGCTCTATCGCGATTACAATGGCGCCGTCAGCCTCGTCGCGCGCACGCGCGGCGATCCACGCCAGGTCCTCGGCGATCTGCGCAAGATTGTGCAGGAACTCGATCCGTCGATCTCCGTCTATGCGATGAAAACGCTCCGGCAACACCTCGGCACCTCACTCTTTCCCGCGCGAATGGCCGCGATCGCCTTGGGGAGTTTTGGCGTGCTCGCGCTCATCCTCGCGGCCGTGGGAATTTACGGCGTGATGTCGCACGTTGTCGCGGGACGGACGCGTGAGATTGGATTGCGCATGGCGCTTGGCGCGCAGCTCTCCGATGTGCAGAAGCTCATCCTGAAACAAGGCATGCTGCTCGCGGCCATTGGGTCGCTATGCGGATTAATTATCGCGTTCGGCGGCGCGCGTTTGATGAAGAGCCTGCTCTACGGCGTAAGCGCATCGGATCCGATCACATTCACGTGCGTGGCGCTGCTCTTATTAGGCATCGCGCTGCTCGCCTGCTGGATTCCGGCGCGAAGAGCGAGCCGGGTTCAGCCGATGATTGCTCTGCGCGCGGAGTAAGGCCCGCTAGCGCAGCTGCGAATCGCCGTCATCGTCGCTCTCCGCCTCCGGCAGGTCTTCCGGCGGAAGATCCGATGCGCCGCGCAGGAAGCGCTCCGATTCAGAGCCGCGGTTGGCGCGCGCCTCCGCTTTGTGGGCCTTCGCCTTTCGCGATTTGGTCGACGCTTTGTGGCTCTTCGCGCTGCTCGAGCGCGAACTCTTGGAGTGCGAGCCGGTTTCACGAGCGAGGCCGCTGGTCGCGGCCACGCATAACGCCAAGCCCAGGAGAAGGGCGGATTTGATCGCGTTCATCTCATAGAATTCGACGCTTCGCCGCGGCGTCTGTTCAATCAAATCGCGCAGAGTTCCTGCACGTAGTTGCCATCGCCGCGTGCTTCGCTTCCAATCAGCGCGATGACGGCGACTCATCGCACGGCCTGGTATCGCATTCTCTATGTGCAGGTGCTGATCGCGGTCGCGCTCGGCGTCGCGGTTGGCTACTTCTTCCCCGCGCTCGGGCAATCGCTGAAGCCTCTCGGCACCGGCTTTATCAATTTGGTGAAGATGATCATCGCGCCGATCATCTTCTGCACCGTCGTGCACGGCATCGCCTCGATGTCCGACTTGCGGAAGCTCGGCCGCATCGGCGGCAAGACGCTCGTCTACTTCGAAGTCGTTTCGACGTTCGCGCTCATCATCGGCCTCGTCGTTGTGAACGTAATGAAGCCCGGCGTCGGCTTCGACATGGGTGCGGCGAAGATCGATCCGAACATCGGCAAAGGCGCTGCGCGGGAAGCCCATGGACATTCGGCGGTTGAGTTCGTCCTGAACATTATCCCGCGCTCGTTCTTCGACGCGTTCGCGACTGGCGATCTGCTTCAGGTCCTGCTCGTTTCAATCCTGACGGCATTCGCGATTTCCGCGATGGGCAAGCGCGGCGAAC
>JBJMWV010000061.1:0-3845 GCA_045809985.1 Chthoniobacterales bacterium
ATCAACGCTGCGCTGGCCGCTTAGCGAGGGATGAAAAGCACGCTGCGCTCGCGAGAAGTCGTCCAGAGCGGCATCGCATTAGGCGGCTTGATCCTGATGATCGTGTCGGTCGTCTCGCTCCAGTTGCTGCCACGCGTCGAGCGGATCGCGAGCAAACCTTCAACACCGACGAGCACAACACCAATTGCGCGGGTGGTGATTGATGCGGGACATGGCGGGAAAGACTCCGGCGCGATGCGCAACGGCGTCATGGAAAAGGACCTGACGCTGGATGTTGCGTTGCGTTTGCAACGCCGGCTGCAAGCGAGCTCGCTCGCGACGATCATGACGCGCAGCGGAGATGAATTCATTTCGCTCGCCGGGCGCGCGGCGGCGGCGAACCGCGAGAACGACTGCCTCTTCGTTAGCATCCATTTCGACGAAGGAAATCGTGCGGCCGCGACGGGCGTTCAGACGTTTTACGCTGCACACCAGATTCAGAATTCCTCCTGGCCGACATGGCTGCCCTTTCTGCATGCGATCTCCGGCGACGCGCCGAACCTGAAGAGCCAGAGCCTTGCAGGGTTCGTGCAGGACTCGCTCGTCGCGAAGACGCAGGCATTCAATCGCGGGACGAAAGCCGAGCAGTTTTATGTCGTGAGCAATGTGCGACATCCTGCAGTGCTGATCGAGGGTGGCTTTCTGACGAATGACGACGAGATCAACCGACTCGGGACGGAGGCATATCGCGAACAACTCGCGGGCGCGATCGCAGACGGCATCGTGCGCTACTGCTCGCTCACATCGCAACAGGCGACGACGGTTGCGTCGCGCAGCGACACTTCTGAATAGCGCACCAAGCGCGGCGTCAAAAAACAAGCGAGATGAAACTGCGGATCATCGTTTTCTGCGCGGTCTTTTCGATCGGGTTTGTCGTGCACGCGCAGGCTGATTCGGCGCTGGCTTCGGTGCAGCAGAAACTGAAGGACCAAGGGTTTTATTACGGCGAGGTCACTGGTCAGAAAGATGCGGAGACAACCGCTGCGATCCGGCGTTACCAAATTCGAAACGGTTTGAAGATCACCGGCGATTTGAATCCTGAGACGCAGAAATCGCTCGGCGTGAAAGGCAACGCGACCGCACCTGCGCCATCTCCGCCGCGTCCGTCAGGAACACCCGCTACGCAGGATCTGCGCGATGAACCAGCGCAGGCGCCGTCGACTCCCAAGTCGGATCAATATCAGGCGCGTCCGCCGATTGCGTATGCGCCCGGCCCGCGCGGTCTCGCGCCGGAGACGAGCGGCGTCTTTGACGGAACGCCGTACGAAGTTGCGCCGCCGGAATTGCAGCGCCGTGTGATCGTAGGCGCGCAAACATTGCTCGCGCGACGTGGCTACTATCACGGCGGGATCGATGGTACGTTTGGACCAGAACTGAACTTCGCGGTTCGCGCGTTTCAGCAGCGCTTCGAAATCGCGGCGAGTGGTCGGCTCGATATGGAGACGCTCGGTGCGCTTGGATTGCTTCCTGGTCAGCAGGCGCCAGGAGTAACCGCGCCAACGCGGCGCGCTCCGCCGCGGCGATCGTTCGCGCCAAATGGCGAACCGATTTACGGGCCGCGTTGAAGCGACTCGTTAGGCTACTGCTTCGCGTTTTCGAATTGAACTGACTGCAGTTCGGCGAAAACGGTTCCGAGAAAAATCTGAGCTTCGATGCGGAGGATCAGCCGGTCCTGATCGTTCGAAATCCACACCGTGGCCCGTTTGAACTTCTTGTGCGGCTTCAGTTCGTGGTTGTTCTCGATTTTGCTCAGCCTGACGTCGAGTTTGATCGCGTCATGCGTTCCGGTGGGGCCGGAGAGTGGTTCACGGCCCAGGATGCTGACCGTGCAGAGATATGGCGTCCGCCCCGGGTAGACCACGATGCGCTCGACTGAGCCGTCGGCGAGCGCCTTGGATCGCAAGTACAGCAGCGCGGAGTTGAGGCTCATCGCGTTCGGAAACTCGAAGGTTCGGTCGCTCGCCTTCGTTTTTGCATCTCGCGTTTCGATCCGATGCGACGTGACGCGTTCCGCGGTGAAGTTCAGTTCGCTGTCGAACTTCTTCGACCGGCGTGTCTCCACTTCTTTGACATGAATCGGCCGCAGCGTGCGTGCGTCGGTCGTGCTGTTGTGTTGTACCTCGAACGGCCAGAGACCACGTCCGGCCCCGATCGTTTCCGCACTGCCGTCGAGCACGAAGTGATCATCAGCCCGATAGAAATGTAAGTCTGCCTTCGCCGCGGTGAGGCCGCTCCAGCCGAAGACGTATTGAGCTCGGACGGGACGCGGCTCGGGAAAATTTCCCGGCGCAAATGGCGCAACGGTCGCTTCCCAACCAGCCGCGCGCGCTCTCGGCGACGCGATCACGCCGCTGACCGTTACGAGCGACAGGAGTAAAAGACGAAGAGACATAGCGGCGCTTTGATAGAATCGAGCGAGCGGCACGTTAATGCCGCATCATGTTCGCCACAAAAAAACACACGCGGGACAGCCCGCGTGTGTTCCATAACAGGATTGTATTTTCGCTTACGGCTTCTTCGGGCTGGCCGCAGGTGATGCAGCAGCAGGTGAAGCAGCGGCCGGTGCTGTCGCAGCGGTGCCGGTGTCCGACGCGCGGCCCGGCTTGTTCAAAACAGTGATGACGTCGTTCGTGAACTCGACGTTGTCCTTCGAATACATGAGGAGCGGCACGCCGTTCAGGCTCATGCCCGACTTGTCGAAAACGAGGTCGAGGTTGTTCGCCTTCACCTTGTCCATCACCACGTCCGTGATTTCCTTCACGATGCCTTCACGCATGCGGAGAGCCTGTTCCTGCAGCTGACGCTCGCGCGTCTGGCGGAACTCATTGATCTCGCGCTCCATGTTCTTGATGTTCGCGATCTTCTCGTCGCGCTCTTTAGCCTTTGCGGTCTTCGCGTCCGCGCTCAGTGCCGGAGCTTCGAGCTGCTGGTTGAGCTTGTTGATTTCATCGAGCGCCTTCTTGTAGTTCTCCGCGCGATCGTCGTACTCCTTCTTCGCGGCGTTCTTGGCGTCGTTAATCTTCGCTTCGGCGTCCTTCGTCTTGTTGTATTCCTTGAAGGCGCGATTCATGTCGACGGTGCCGACTTTAAGAGTGCCCTGCGCAAAGCCTGCGACGGGGAGTGCAAGCGAGGCGAGAAGGGCAACGGAGAAGAGCTTTTTCATATCAAATAAGGAACGCGTAATTTGGAGAGGGAATAGACCCTGTCGACTACAATTCGTTCAAAATTGATAGCCGACGTTGAAGTTGAATCGCCCGCCGCTGGCGTTCGTCTGTCCCTTCTGAAGCGGGAAGCCGTAATCGATGCGGATCGGCCCGATCGGTAGATCGAGTCGCAGACCGATCCCTGTGTCTGTCGCTAGATTGTCAAGGTTGTAGTCGAAGGACTTCGCGTTCACGAAACCCGCATCGAAGAAAACAGCCGCGCGAATTTTCTCCACAATTGGGAACGTGAGTTCAACCGTGGTACGCGCCATTGACCGGCCGCCGATTGGCTCATCGTTTACGTCGCGCGGTGAGACATCGCGGAATTCAAAACCGCGGAGATTGTTCGCGCCGCCGAGAAACAAGCGGTCGTAGATCGGCACGCCACGACCGTCGCCCCATGTGTCGACGCCCTGGATCTCGCCGTTGAGCAACAAGATCAAGTCGTAGGGGAGATGGAAGTACTGCGACCCTTCTATATCGAATCCATACGTCTGCGTGTCGCCCCCGAGAAAACCGCCGGCAACATATGGCGTAACAACGATGCGCTGCCCGCGATGCGAAAGAAACGGACTGTCGCGCGAGTCAAAGACCAGGGACGGC
>JBJMWV010000062.1:0-3450 GCA_045809985.1 Chthoniobacterales bacterium
TACGACTTCTCGGAGATGCTTCGCTCCGGGACGGCCCCAAAGCGCCGCACGACGCCCTCACGCCGAAAGAAAAAAGTCGCTCAACGATGAAGCACCGGCAGATAGGCTTCCCAGGGACCGACTGCGTCGCGATATTGATCGTGCGTTTCGCGGAGCCGAAATTTTCAAAGAACCGCGTGATCGGCATCACGGAGATGTCGTCCTGGCTTTGCCCGAAGGCGGAGCCTTTCTCGCCAAGGACGCCGATCACCGTCATGGGATGGCCGCTCAGTTTGATCGTTTTGCCGATCGGCGATTCGTGCGGGAATAAAGTTTTCTCGATCGTCTTGCCGATCAGGAGAACGCTGCGCGCAAGATCGACATCTTCGTCGCTGATGTTGCGACCGTAGGCGAGGGTGTAGGAGTTCGCCGCGAGAAAGCTCTTGTTAGACCCGGCGACGGTGAGCGCCGGCGGCGTCTTCTCGCCATTGTAAACTGCCTGACCTTTGAAATCGAAAGTCTTCAGGCAAACGTCGCGCGCGACACCATCCATTAAGCTCGCGTAACGCAGCGCCTGCGCGTAGGTGATGTTGCGCCGGTTCTCATACTTTTCTGCGTTGCGGCCGCCTTGCCCGCCGCTCACGGGGTACTTTGCGAATTGAAAAATGTTCGAACCAAGAAAGCTGATCCCGCTCTCGATCGAAGTCTGCAGCGCACCGATCGCTGTCATTACTGAGATGACGGAGAACACCCCAATCGTGATGCCGATCATAGTCAGCCCCGAGCGCAGCTTATTCGCGCCTAACGACTGCAGCGCCATGGAAATGATCTCGCGGAATTGCATCTCGTCTATTCGTAACGAAGGGCTGTTACCGGATCCAGGCGTGACGCTGACCAGGCGGGCGCGAAGCCGGAGACGAGACCCGTCAAAATGGAGACCGTCATTCCGATCAGGACCAGGCCGAAGGAGAATTGCACGGGGAAACTTGGAAAGGCCTTCGCGATTCCGAAGCACATCATGAAGGCGAAGAGCAGCCCAATGAGACCACCCGCGATGCAGAGCGCAGTCGATTCGATGAGGAACTGAAGCAGGATCGTGCGACGTCGCGCGCCGAGCGCTTTCCGCGTGCCGATCTCTTTTGTCCGCTCTTTTACGCTCACGAAGGTGATGTTCATGATGCCGATCGCGCCGACGAAGAGCGACAAGCCGGTGATGAACAAACCTGCGATCGCGATCGAGTTCTTCACCGGATCGAGTGTGCTCTTGAAGGCTTGCTGCTCATTGATGTTGAAGTCGTTCTTCTTCTCCGGCGGTAAGGCGCGAACGCGCCGCATCAATCCGGTCAATTCATCCTTCGCTTCTTCGATCTTAGTCTTGTCGCGCACCTTCACGCGCACGTCCGATTCGCTTTTGGCGCTGAAGTAACGTTTGAAGCTCGGGAGCGGCACGATCACGATCGAGTCGAGGCTAAAGAGACCGAGGAAGGAACCCTGCCGCGCACCAACGCCGAGGACGCGGAATTGTTGTCCGCTGATCAGCACGTCTTTGCCAACCGGACTCTCTGAAGGGAACAGCGCATCAGCGACGTCATAGCCGAGCAGGCAAACCTGCGCCGCGGCTTTCGTTTCCAGCTCATTGAAGAAACGCCCTTCCGTGAAATCGACGGTCGAGATCAGCGGATAATCCGCAGTCGTTCCTTGCACAAAGATGCCGCTGACCTGGTTATCGGCGTGCTTCACGCTGCGGACCACGTTCGAAGTCGGCACCGCGATGAGCAGGTTCGACTTCGGCGTCGCATCGATCAGCCGATTCAACGTCTCCGCGTATTCCGTCTTGATCTCGCGGCGGTCGCGGTAGTTCCACCAATCATTCACCCGCGCCCATGGAAACTGACTGACGTACAGCACGTCATCGCCAAGGATCGACATGCTCTTATCGAAGCCGGTCGAGATGCCGGTGATCGCGGTGCCCATTAACGTCACCGCGACAATTCCGATGATGACACCCAGCGCGGTCAGCATGGAACGCGTCTTGTTCGAATGCATTTGGGCGAGTGCGATCTTCCAGCTTTCGCTCAACTCATAGATCAGTCGCTTCATGTGCTGAAGGCGAGCGACTCCGCATGCGCCAACTCAGTCGCGTCGTCGCTTTCGACCAAGCCATCACGTAGGTGCACCGTGCGCCGCGCGTGTCGTGCGATATCAGGCTCGTGTGTGACAAGGATGATGGTGTGGCCGCGCTGATAAAGACTTTCGAGCAAGGCCATAATCTCTTCGCCCGTCTTCGAATCCAGGTTCCCGGTCGGCTCGTCGGCGAGAATGATCGAAGGATCATTCACCAGCGCGCGCGCGATCGCGACGCGCTGCCGCTGCCCGCCCGACAACTCGTTAGGCTTATGATGCAGCCGCTCGCCCAGACCTACATCGCGCAATGCCTGTGCGGCGCGTTCTTCGCGCGTTTCAGGATCGATCCCCGCGTAGATCAGGGGCAGCTCGACATTCCGCAGGCTGGTAGAGCGGGGGAGAAGATTGAACGTCTGGAAGACGAAGCCTATCTCTTTGTTCCGGATTTCAGCGAGTTCATCGCCGTCCATCGCGGAGACGTCCTTGCCGTTGAACTCGTAGCGCCCGGAGCTCGGCGTATCGAGGCAGCCGAGCATGTTCATGAGCGTCGACTTGCCACTCCCGCTTGGCCCCATGATGGCGAGATATTCGTTGCGCCGGATCTGCAACGAGACGCCGCGCAGCGCATGCACGACTTCTTCGCCCATCACGTAATGCTTCGTGATGTTCTCGATGTCGATGACGACCGGCTGCATGAAATCTTCCGCTTCCTCTTCGTCTCTTTGCGTCCAGTTAGAAGAGATAGAGGAAAATTAGCTTAGCTACTTCTTCTCGTCCTTCTCGATCTCGACCTTCGCGCCGTCCTTCAGCTTGCGGCTGATCGCGCCGTAGCTGCCGGAAATGACTTCATCGCCCGGCTGCACGCCGGTTTTCACTTCCATGTAGGTGTCGTCGGCTATGCCAGTCGTAACGCGGACCATCTGCGCGATGTTGCCTTTCTTAACGAAGACTACCTTCGCGATCTTCTCCCGGCCTTCCTTCTCGGTCTTCTTTTCAAGCCGTTCGTTAGTCAACTCTGCTGCGTTATCGCCTTTGTCGCTTGCCGCCTGCTTCTGCTTGCGCTTCTCGATCTCTTCCGGGCTCAGGCTGCCGTCGCCGGTGCGAATCGTCACACTTTGCATCGGCACCGCGACGGCGTTTTCCACCATGCTCGTTTGGATGTCGGCTGTGCAACTGAGGCCCGGCCGCAGACGCACGTCGTTATCATCGATGTGAATCTTGACCTCGAAGTTGGTTACTTCTTCCTGCGTGCCGGTGCCCGTGGTCTTTCCAGTGTTCGCGATCTGCGAAACAGTGCCGTGGAACTTGCGTTCGCCGTAGGCATCGACGCTGATCACCGCCTTGTCA
>JBJMWV010000063.1:0-5135 GCA_045809985.1 Chthoniobacterales bacterium
CGCTGCTCATCGACAAGCCGAACGCGCGCTACTTCGCCGTCACTATCCTCGCGGTCGGTCTAATCCTGCGCGGTCTGGTGCATGAACGACGCGCGCGCAAAGAACTGCCGAAAACTCTGCCGGTGCAGATCAGCCATTCGGTTGCATCCGACTCGTTAGGCGGAGATCCAATGCTCTGCGCCGTCCGAACGAAAGGCCGCACGCTCGATTTCGCGCTGCGCGAAGCGAAAGAAACCAAACGCCGGCTCTACTTCCTCTTCGTGCGCGAACAGCGGTTCATGACCGACGACGATCGAAAGCGGAAGTGGCAAGACGACGACGAAGCGCGCGAGATATTCTCTTACGCGCAACAAGCCGCGAACGGACAGCAGCCGACCTTCTGCTACGCAGTGAGCGACTCCGCATCTGAGACGATCGTCGATATCGCCGCCACGTTAGGCGCCTCGCGCCTGATCCTCGGTGCGCCCGGACGGAACGCGCTCATGAACATTCTTCGCGGCAACATCATCCGCGAAGTTTCAAAGCTCCTGCCGGACGATATCGACCTGCTGGTTTACGCCTGACGCGCCGTCACTTGCACGCTCTCGCGCGATTCAGGGAGGATGATTGTGATCCTCAACCGCGCCGCAGGCACTTCGGCGAAGACGGACGAGATCGACGCGGCGGTGCACGAGCAGTTCGCCGCGGCGGGCGCGAACGTCGAGATCAGACATCCTGACGAGCGGCACGATCTGGCCGCCGTTGCGCGCGAAGCTGCGAAATCGTCTGACGAACTAATTGTCGCCGGCGGCGGCGATGGGACGATCAGCGCGGTTGCGGGTGTGCTTGCCGGAACGGAGAAGACGCTTGGCGTGCTGCCGCTCGGAACGCTCAATCACTTCGCGAAGGATCTCGCGATTCCGCTCGAGCTGCCCGCCGCAGTGCAGACGATTCTGCACGGACGCGTAGCGAAAGTGGATGTCGGCGAAGTGAACGGCCGCGTCTTCATCAACAACTCGAGCCTTGGTCTTTACCCGCACATCGTCGCCGATCGCGAGCAGCAGCAGGAACGACTGGCCCGGAGTAAATGGGCGGCGTTTTTCTGGGCAACGTTGCGCGCGCTTAAGCGCTTTCCGTTCATGAACCTGCGCATCACGCTGGAGAAGAAACGCCTCGTTAGGCAAACCGGCTTTCTGTTCGTCGGCAATAATGAGTACGAGATCGCGGGGTTCAATCTAGGCGTCCGGCGGTGCATCGATCGTGGCAATCTGGGTCTTTATCTCACTCACCGCACCGGGCGCCTTGGTTTGTTTCGACTCGGGTTCCACGCCTTGTTCGGACGGGTCGAGCAAGCGGAAGACTTCGATGCGTTTTGTGTAGGTGAAGCAACCATCGAAGCGCACCGGCCGCGTTTGCTCGTTGCGACCGATGGTGAAGTCAACTGGATGGAGACGCCGCTCCACTACCGCGCGCGGCCCGGCGCGTTACGCGTAATGCTGCCGCAGCCTAACGAGTAATGCGCACGGTTGTTCACCTTTCCGACCTGCACTTCGGGCGCGTGAACCCGGCGATCCTCGCGCCACTGCAAGCATTCGTTCGGCAAGTGGCGCCAGAGCTCGTTTGCGTCTCCGGCGACCTGACGCAACGGGCGCGCACGAAAGAATATCTCGCCGCGCGCGAGTTCCTGCGCGGCATCCCGTTTCCGCAAATCGTCGTGCCGGGAAATCACGACGTGCCGCTGCGAAATCCGTTCAACCGCTTCGTCAAAGGACTCACTGGTTACAAGCAATACATCACCGCGGACCTGCAGCCGTCGTTCATCGACGAAGAGATCGCCGTCGTCGGTGTGAACACGGCACGCGCGTTGACTTGGAAGAACGGACGAATCAACAGTGGACAACTCGAGCGTCTGCGCCGGCGCTTCGAGCACGTCGGGAGCGATCACATTAAAATTGTCGTCACACATCATCCCTTCGATCTGCCTGCGGGCGCGGAGGGCGAAGTCGTCGGGCGTTCGCGCGCCGCGATCAAGACGCTCGCACAATGTGGCGTCGATATGTTGCTCGCCGGGCATTTCCACATCGCGGACACCGGCTACACCGCGAAGCGTTACAATATCGCCGGCTTTTCGGCGCTGATTGTTTCCTCCGGCACGACGACATCGACGCGCGGCCGCGGCCATCCGAATTCGCTCAACGTGATCAAAGTCGCGCGGCTGCACGTCGTAATCGATCGCTACACCTGGCGACCGGAGACGAACCTGTTTGATCTGCTTTCGAGCGAGTCGTTCCAGCAAACACCGAAGGGCTGGATCCGCGAATGAGCGCGTGGCGTCATTTTATGCGGCGGCGCCTTTCGGCCGAAGAGACGCTCGGGCTTCACGTCACGATCGGCGTACTCGTCATGATCGCGGGCGCGTTTTGTTTCAGCGAAATCGCGGAGCATCTCGGCGACACAACCGCGCAGGTCGCGCTCGATCATCGCGTGACGAATTGGTTTCACCTGCACGCGCAGCCGCAACTGACCGTCATCGCGCTCGTGATCACGTTTTTTGGCTCGGTTAGCTTTGTCACGTTTGTCTCGGTTGTCTGTGCGATCTACTTCACAATTCATCACGCATGGAACCGGCTCATCGCGCTCCTGCTCACGATCGGCGGCGGAAGTCTGCTCAATCTTCTGCTCAAACATTTCTTTCATCGACAGCGTCCGGTGCTCGAAAATCCGCTCGTCACGCTCGAGAGCTTCGGGTTCCCAAGCGGACACACGATGGGCGCGACGTTGCTCTATGGCTTGCTCGCCTTGGTCGCAGCGCGATTCATCAAACAGCTCGAGTGGCGCGTCGTCGTGTTCATCGCGGCGAGCGTGATGGTGGCGCTCATTGGCCTATCGAGAATTTATCTCGGCGCGCATTTTCTGACCGACGTGCTCGCCGCGATCGCAATCGGGATCGCCTGGCTGACCTTCTGTTGGACGACGACGGAAACATTCCGGAAGCATTCGCGACGTCGCCAATCTGCGCCGAAAGTATGACGTGAAGCTCTACTTCCTGCGTCACGCGGATGCGACGTGGGCGGACTGGTCGGAACCGGACGATGAACGGCCGCTGACCAAGAAAGGCCGCAAACAAAGTTGCCGCGTCGGGAAACTGCTCGGCAGGCTCTGTGTCGATCCGGAATTGATCCTAACGAGTCCACTGCCGCGCGCGTTTCAAACCGCGGAGATCGTGGCGCATCGACTCTGCATTGATTTCAAAGAAGAGCCTGCGCTGGGGAAGAGTTTCAACCTCGCCAAGCTGCGCGCGATGATCACGCGCACGAAAGGTCACGATCTGATGATCGTGGGACATGAACCCGACTTCAGCGCAGTGATTGGGCAACTCACTGGTGGCCGAGTGCGCCTGGCGAAAGCTGGCGTGGCGCGGATCGATCTCGACTCGCCGGAGAGCGATGGAACTCTCCTATGGTTGATGACGCCGAAATGTGCGCGCGCTGCAGTGAGTGCCCGGTGCGGCTAGGACTCGTTAGGCGAGAGCGAGTCGCACGTTGCTGTAGCGACCGACGCCGGTGACATCGCGCCCGAGCCAGCGCGGCGGCTGAAAGGCGCGCGCAGATTTTTCATCATCGAACTCCACTTCGGCGACGATCAAGCCTTTGTGTCGTCCGCGGTAGATGTCGACTTCAACGGTCAGCTCGCCGAAGGGAACGTCGTACCGTGTCTTCGTCAGGCGCTGGCCTTCGGTCGCGGGCCAGAGGACATCGAACTGCTTTTTCGTCAGCGAGATTTCGCGCTCAACGCGCGTGCCACCCTCGGAACGCTTGTAAGTCAGCGAGTGCCTCGCCCCGGCTTCGCGCAAGCGGACCTGCAAGCCGCCGCGCGCCGCGATCAGGTAGCCTTGTTCGATGTGCCGGTGCGGATAACTCGTTAGGCGCTTCGGCAGTTCGCGAACAAGAAACTTCCGCTCGATCTCGCGATGCGCAGTCTTGCGCGAGGCCATTGGCTTGCGCCTAAGCAGGGCGACTGCTGCCGCCAAAACCTTCATCCGGGCTGGTCGCGCCAAAGCCGAGGACGCGCTCGAGTCGCTGCCGTTTCCAAATCTCCGCCGCGTTCGCACGCGCGGAGTCAGGCGTTGACATTTTCGCTTCCACTTTCTGGACAACACGCGCGAGTTCCTGCTCTTCAACCGGCAAGCTCGTGCTCGTTTCCTCGGCACCTGCGCGCTCACGCATCTCGGCAAGCTGTGTTACCAGCGGCACATCGTCGCGGCGCGAGTGGCGCAGCATGTCGATCATTTTCTGGAAGCTGAGGTGAAAGGGAACTGTCGCGAAATTGTCGTCGCCGAGTTCTGCCAGATCTTCCGGCGGTGTCATGATGACCTCGGAAGTTGCGAGCGAATTCCAAACGGACGCGGGCTGGTAGTACCCAAGATCCGCGCTATAGACGGCATCGGCGCGTTCCACTTCGACGTAGCAGCTTCCAGCCATCGGCTCGATTGAGATCATCTGTTCCGCGCCGTCGTCTTTCGCGATGCGCAGGTGCACCTTGCGATCAGCCGGCGGTGCGCCGTGGAACGCATCAGTCCAATCGATATCCCAATATGCGAAGAGTGTGTGCGGATCGCGCGCCATCAGGCAGAGCATCGGGCCGGTCGTCGAACGCGGCAGACCGCCCGCTTCGGAGCCGGTCTCGGTATCGATCACAGGCGCCGACGAGATCTCAAAACCGGCAGCATTTCGGAGGCCTTCGGCCTCGAACTCGTCGCGCGGAATCGGCGTTTCTCTCAAGTTAAAGTCCATCGTTCGGGAGGTGCGCGCGGACGCTAGCGCCGTCCGCTTTCTGCGCAACCGAATTGTATCCGAGCGCGCAGCGTATTGCCGTTGCTGTTTGCGACCGGGCACCAGACATTCGCCGATTAGCCAGAAATCGTGAAGACCTGCATCATCTGCAATCCGGCGGCGGGGAGCGTAGACGAGACTGACGCGCTCGCCGCACAGCTCGCGCGCTTTGATGGCGCGTCGGTCCAATTCACGAAGGCGAGTGGCGATGCGATGCGGCTCGCGCGCGAAGCAGTGGCGAACGGGTGCGAAACCGTGATCGCAGCGGGCGGCGATGGAACATTGAATGAGGTGATCAATGGGCTCGCTGAGCACATCGATCGA
>JBJMWV010000064.1:0-5871 GCA_045809985.1 Chthoniobacterales bacterium
GAGGCGCGAATCGCAGCGCTTCGCAGTCGCTCCAGTTCCTGCTTCTGGAACTTCTCCGTGAACGCGTTCGCGAGTTTGCCGGTGTGCAGTTCGACAATGTCCGCTCCGAGTTCGACCGCCGCATCGATTTGCTCGCGCTCCGGATCGATGAACATGCTGACGCGAATCCCCGCAGCGTGCAGCCGCTTCATGGTCGGCGCGAGCTCGCGTGCGTGCGCGACCAGATCGAGACCGCCTTCAGTCGTGATCTCCTGTCGTTTTTCGGGAACAAGGCAGACTTCGTCCGGCACGATGCGTAGCGCGAAGTCGATAATCTCGGGCGTGTTCCCCATCTCCAGGTTCAGTTTCGTAACCACCGTCTCGCGCAGCCGCTCCAGATCGCGGTCCTGCATGTGACGGCGATCGACGCGCAAGTGCGCCGTGATCCCATGCGCACCCGCGCGCTCACAAACGCCCGCGATCGCGACCGGATCGGGTTCGGCGTTCTTCGAGTCGGGCATTGTCGCGTAACGCGCCTGCCGCAGAGTCGCGACATGATCGATGTTAACTCCGAGGCGCAGTGTGCCCATTGGCGCTCAATGAGTGCCAGAGCCGAAGCTGCGGCAAGCAGGAGATGAAGCTTTCGCTTCAGACAAGCGTTGACCGCACGAATCCCCGCTAATGAGATAGCGACCGATGCCGGTAGCTCGCCTGAATCTTTCGCTGATTGCAAAAGCGCTCGCCGCGCTGATCTGCGTCGCCTGTGTTCTCGCAGCTCCGTGGCTCTATTTCCCCGGAGATCTGCGCGATTACGCGATGTGGGCGCGCGCGACACACGGCCTGCAGCCATGGAACGTCTACAGCGAAAGCAGCAGCAATTATCCTCCCCTGCTCCTCTATCTTCTGACTGCAGTCGAAGCGCTGCGTCGCCTGCTGCATGCTGCGCCGCTCGGCGCGATAAGCATCACGCTGCTGAAGTTACCGAGTCTCGCCGCGTGCGCACTCGGCATTCCGCTATGTCGCTACGGCCTCACGCGTGTTTTTGGCGAGCCACATGCAAAGCAAGCAGCCATCGCATGGGCACTCTGCACGCCCCTTTGGTATAACGCCTGCGTTTGGGGCCAGAGCGATTCGTTGCTCTCGTTAGGCTTAATCGCCACGGTCATCGCCTTGCTGAATCAGCGAGTGGTGTGGGCCGGCGTGGCGCTAGGATGCGCGATCGCGCTCAAGCTCATGGCCGTCATCCTTGTCCCGATCGCAGCCGTGTTTCTCCTGCGGCGGAACGGTGTTCGCGCGCTCCTGATAGCTAGCGCCGCCTGCTGCGCTGCCTGGTTGGTTGTTATCCTGCCGTTCGTCATTGCGGGACAGAGCAGCCACGTCATCGGCGCCTATCACGGCGCCGTCGGATGGCTTCCCTTTCGCCAAATAAGCGCGCTGAACTTCTGGTATGTCATCGATTGGTTCGATGTCTACGTGCGCGGCTTGCCGTCGGATTGGAACGTGCGCGCGGCACGACTCGACACGCGGCTCTTCCTCAGCCTAACGACCTATCGCGCGCTGAGTCTCGCACTTTTTGCGGCCACAACGTTGCTCCTCGTGATCGGCCTGTGGCGCCGCGCGAGTGATAACGATCTCGCGCTTGCGAGCACGCTGATCTTCTTCGCCTTCTTCATGCTCACAACCGAGATGCACGAGCGCTATCTCGTTCCCGCAGCCGGACTGACAGTGCTCGTCCTTCAGGATCCGAAGCGCATCCTCTACGTCGGAATTTCGCTTGCGGCTCTGCTCAATCAGGTGCTGCGCGGCGCATTCAATGAGAGCTCGTTCGCCGACCGTTTCGCCAAGTGGCAAACCTTCTGCAACAACAAGCTCGCGCTCGATCTCATCGTTTCCGTGGCAAGCTGCGCGCTGTTTCTCTTCGCGATTGTCTGGTTCTGGCGCGCAACGTTCGACTTGGCTAGAACGCCCAAAGCCCGTGCACAAAGCGGCTGACGTACAGCGCCATGAAGATTAGCGAAAATGCGCTGATGATCCCAGTCGGCAGCGGACGCCCCGCACATGCGCGGCCGAGCAGGATGAAAATTGGGAAGAGCGTGAGCGAATAACGAGGCACGCTCAGCACATATTTCGTGCTCGTGATCAGCAGCCAGTTGCACGTCATCCACATGCCGTAGGACGGCCGGAGTTTCATCCAGCACCAGATCGTGCAGGCAAAGGTGAATGCGATGTAGAGGAACTCATGCAGGCCCTCCATCGCGTTGAGACCACCGATGCGTTGCCAAACATCGAGAATGCCGACCCAGGGCGGCGCCAGCTTGTGATACCAGTGCTCCTGTTGAATGTGCGCGAAGGCGAAGGCATCGCCCGCGACGCGCTGATTCAGCCAGAGATAAACGAGAAACCCCGCGACGGTCATCAGGCTCCAAAGCGAGCGCGGATCAAACTTCCGGCGGGTGCGCCAGAGTTGCAGCGCTTCAACCGCAAGCACCGGCAGAAGAACGAGCCCATTGATCCGGGTAAGCGACGCGCACGCGCCGAGCAGACCCGCAGCCAGCCAATGCTCGCGCCGCGCAGCGACAAGACAGCCAAGCGTGAAAGCGAGAAACGTCGCTTCGGTATAGGAAATGTGGAGGAAATACGCCGTCGGAAAGATGGCGAAGAACCAGACCGCAGCACGCGCCACGAGCGGTGACTCATCGGCTTCGGCAAGCTGCCGCAAGAGCAACGCCGCCGCGATTGACGCGACGCCGGAAACAACGAACGCCGCTATGATTGGATCGCGCACTACAACCGCACAACCGCGAACGAGCCATGGATACAGCGGAAAAAACGCGAGCAGAAGTTGATCCTTTCCGGAAGCAGAGTAGCCGTGTTCTGCGAGGTGAATGTAGTGCACCGCATCCCACTGTCTCCACACCTCAAGCACGCCGCCGTAGCTCTGCAATCGAACGGCGAACGTCTGCACGGCGAAGAACAACAGGATCGCTTTCAGTGCGAGTAGGAGCGCGATCGTTTCCCAATCCCAACGGCGCACGCGCTGCAGCCATACGGCGTCGGAAAGCGACCTCCAATTCACGGAGCCGCTACGTAGCCGCCGCGAATCCGCTGGTCAACGCTGGGCGCGTTGCGCTAGACGGCACCATGAAAACAAAACTCCTCCTCGTCCTTTTGTTTGTCGGGCTCGCGACCAGCGGTTTCGCGCAAGGCAATCTCGATCTTGAGCCGAACGACTCCATGACTGCCGTCCTGCAACGTCAGGTCGGTCAGTCAGTCGAACTCCGGATGTCTTCCGGCGAGAAAATCGGAGGCAAGCTCGAGAAGGTGAACGACAAGCTGGCACATCTTTCGCAGCTCACCGGTGCCGAATACTTCAGCGCCGTCGTTGTGATCGAAGACATCTCCGCCGTCGTCGTGCGGGCGAAGAAGTAAGCGCTAGGGAGAGTAACGACTCGGTAGAAGCGGTGCGATTGATCCGCCGCGTTGTAGTCGGTGACCGAGATCGCTGCGCCCGTTCCGCTGATGTTGTCGGCGAGCGGCGTCCACTGTGCAAGATCATCGCTCAGCTCGACGCGATAGGTCTGGCCCGCGACCGAATTGAAGCTCACGACAAAATCGCGCCCGCGCCGCACGATCGGTGCCGGCGCCGCGACGTGCACAACAAGCACGTCATGCCCAAGTGCGTAGCCGCCGCTCGTGGCCGTCAGCATCAGCGTGTAATCGCCGGGCGCACTGAAGTCTACGGTGGTGGCGAGCTGCGTCGCGTCGCTAAACGTGACGCTGCCTGGGCCTGAGTATTTGCTCCACGCGAAAGTCGTTCCGGCCGGCGAGTTGCCGGCCGCGCCGCTCAGTTGCGCGCTCGCAGTTTGTGCGATGGTTTGATCCGCGCCGGCATCGATCGTCAGCGCTCCGATTGCGCGCGGTCCCTCGTTAGGCCCCGTCGTTGACACGACTTCGAAATTGCTGATGTCGATCTTCGAAAGATTATCGAACACATTCGCGCCGAACCGATCGTCCGGGCAGACAGAGATCGAGAAGAAGTTGCCGTTGTCCGCGACGATTGCGCCGTACTTCTGCAGCGCGAGAAGGACCGCGCGTTCTTCGGTCGTGTAGCTCTGCGGAATGGCGAAGCTCGACTTCAAGCGCAGCCGCTGACCCATCGCGGGATACTGCGTAGAGGTCGCCGCGATCGATGACGCATAATGCGTTGCCGGATAGACGTACGCGCGCCGTGTCTTCGCCACGATCAGCCGCAGCGCGTGCTCGACCATCCCGCGCTGACATTCGTCATACCTAACGAGCGCTGGAAACATCGCGAGCCCCGCGGCATCGCCCGAAGTCCAGCCGGCCGGCCGCAGCGCATTTGATCCGAGATTAAACTTCGCGCCATTCGAAGCCTGCCAGCTCGTTCCGTTGAGCAACGTCAGCCACGCCTCCCAAATCCCGCCGCCGCCCGGAGCGACCATGATCGCGTGCCGATCGCTCCCGTCGTTCGTGCGTTGCCATTGATCGAGCGTCATCGTGCCGGTTCCGCGCGGCCAGGTCTCGATCGGGAGATTCGGCGGAATCGGATACATGCCGATCGTGCCGCTGCCGCCATCGAGATCCGATTCGTCCGCGTAGTTGAAGAAGTTGATCGGCACGCGCGTCTGCGTGTCCGGAACGAGCACGTAGTTCATCTCGTAGAACGGCCGCAGCGTCTGCCGCGTGCTCAACAGATCAGCCTTGATCTGCGCGATGATCGATGCGGAATTCGCGAGCACTGGGCGGCTGCGGATGTCTTCGTTCCACGCGTTGTCGATCGGCATGATCTGCAGCGCGGAGACGATCGCGTCAGCCTCCGGCGTGTTGAAGAGGACCGGCGCCGTTACAACCGGCATCGGGCCGAGGATCCGCCCTTCGTGATTAATGCGCTCCGCCGTAGCGGACGAGATCGCAAGAACCGCTAAGAGAATGCCCAAATGCATCCCTGAAGGTGGAGCAACTCATGAGCCTTCGCTCACGGCTGTTTCGGCAAAAGATTACGCGCCGTCAGCCAATCGCAGAGCGCTTGAAATTCCGGCGGTGGCTCCTGCTTCCATTCCGCAAACTCGCGCCGCTGCGTCTCGATTTGGCGGACCAGATTTGTTCCGTCGACGGCGGCGTGCTTCGGATCGGCGCCACGCTCAAGTAGCTCAATCGCGTCGGTGTAGCCGCTGCGGTCGCTGATCCCGGAATTCACACGCGCGAGCACGAGGCTGTAGCCGGCGAACATTGACGACTTTTCGGGATAGGCGCTGTTCACATCCGCGCCGCGTTCGAGCAGCAGATGAAAACGCGCCGGCCGATCGGCTTCGTTGAAGGTCAGCTCCCAGTTGAAGAAGATGACGGGATTGCCGCGGAAGTCCGGACCGTTCGGATTGCCGCCAGCGTCGAGCATCGCGCGAAGCAGATCGACTCGGCTGCCGGCGACGGCACGCCACAACGCGAAGGAATTGAGCTGGCCGTTGTTGTAGTTCGGGTCCGCGCCTAACGAGAGCAACGTCTGCACCGCCTTGACCATCTCCGGTTTCTCCAGCGCCTCGTCGACCGCGAAGTAGAGCAACGTCTTGCCCTCTTCGCCCGCGGCGTTCAGGTCGGGCACATTCTTCGCCGCCGCGCGGATTGCATCCGGATCGTTCTTCGCGACAGCGTGTGCGACCGCGAGCAGCGCGGGGTCGTTCCTGAAATCCGCTTTGCCGGATTCCGAGTCTGCGCGCTCCTGCTGATAACGCGCCTGCGCGAACAGGCCGAAGATCCAGAACGCAATCAGAGCGACGATGGGCAAGGCGACAATCGCTCCCGCAACCCAGAGCCACGCGCGCCAACGGAACGCGAGCAGCATCGCGACGACAGCCGCGCCGCCGATCAACGCGA
>JBJMWV010000065.1:0-3613 GCA_045809985.1 Chthoniobacterales bacterium
GAATGCAATCATCGTCCCCGTCGCAAACAAGTCGCGCCACGCCCGCATCGCCGGAAATTACCAAACCCGTCGCGCTGTTGCCAGCCTGTGCGCTACAGCCAGCCTCGACGCTTGAAGAATAGGTACGGCACCACCGCCGAAACGACCATGAGAAAGAGCGCCCACGGATAACCGTGCGCCCAGTGTAGCTCGGGCAGGTTGGTGAAATTCATTCCGTAGATCCCGGCGACGAGCGTCGGCGGAAGGAACACAAGCGCGGCGACCGACAGGATTTTGATGATCGCGTTCTGCTCGTTGTTGATCATGCCGAGCGTGGCATCGAGCAGGAAGCTCACTTTGCTCGAGAGGAACGTCGCGTGATCGCTCAGTGAAGTGAGATCGCCGCTGATCGTTTTCAAATGCGCGGCTGCTTCGCGTGCGGTGGAATCGTCGTGGCGCATTTCGCGGTAGTAGGCGACGAGGCGCGCAAAGCTGACCAGACTCTCGCGAGCGCGTGAGATGCGATCGCTTTCGATTCCGATCTCGCGCAGGACCTGAACGAAATTCCGCTGGCGAGCTTTGCGCGCGCGGCCATGCGGGCTGCTCTTTAGGCGCGTGTGCAACGGCATCGCCGTGACGGTTTCTTCGGAGTCAAAAATGCGGACGGAAAGGTGATCGAGATTCAAGCCGACCCCTTCGAGAATGTCGGCCACCCGTTCGATCACGGAGTCGATGATCCCGCCGAGAAACTGCCCGGGCGTTTGGTAACGCTGCACGTTAGCTTCGCGTCGCACCCGGAAAGCATTGAACGGCGCGGGATCGGAGTAGCGCAACGTGATCAGCTTGTGCGGGCTGTAAATGAATGTGACCGCGGAGCTCTGCGGACGATTTGTTTCCGAATGCGACATGACGGTCGCGGTCATGAAGAGGAGGCCATTCTCTTCGTAAAGGCGGCTCGATAATTCGATCGCCTGCATTTCTTCGCGAGTCGGAATGTCGACTCCGAGCGCGGCTTCCAGCGCGAGTTCTTCCTGCGTTGTCGGCTCGAGCAAATCGATCCAGACCGCGTCCGGCGTCATGAGCGCGCAGTCGTTCGGATCGCTGATGGTGCGGCCTGGCTGGCCCGGAGCGTAGAAGCTGATCATTTAGCCTAACGAGTGCTACTTCGCATACTTCTCCGCGCCGAGAAAGTGCAGGGAGACATACGTTTCATCGCCGACAACCCAACTGTCGTGCGGCAGCGGCGGAACGTAGAACAGTTCGCCCGCGCGCATCTCAGTCAGGCGGCCGTCATCGAATGCGACAGTCGCGCACCCCGCGAGGACCATCCCGACATGCTCGACATGGCAATGCGTCGCGCCAACCTGCGGTCCCACGTGGTCGCTCCACCGCCAGCCCGGCTCATACGTCGCGCGCCCGATCGTCATTCCGCCGAGATGCACGATCTCGAATTTTCCTTTTGTGAGCAGACGCGTCTCGTCCGGTCTTTCGAAGCGCTTCAGGATAACGTCGACGCTTCTCGGATTCATCGGCCCGTAATGTTGCGCAGATTCGCCGCCTTGCGCCTACTCCTCAATCGTGACGCCAAGCGTGTCTTTCAGCTCGTCATCGACGAAGAGATCGACGCGATACTTGCCAGGCGCCCAGCCATCACGCGGCCGCGAAATGGTGAAGCGTGCGCCGAACTTCGATGTTTCCACCTGTGTTCGCGTTTGATCGATCACGAATCCCGATTCGACCAAATCGCCGACGTCTTCCGCGACCCACGCGACGCGTACGGTTCCGCCGACCGGCAGATTCTCACCGTGCCAGCGGATGATGATGCTCGGCGTCTTCGCTGCAAACTTAGTCTGCGGCTTGACGTTCACATCGCGCATCGCCTCGAGCTTGATGCTCATCGGCGGCGCCGCTGGTGCGAGCGGCACTTGCGGCGCGGCGTCAGCTGGACGCGCGACGAGACTCGCGTCGGGCGAAACGAATGTGAGCAGCGGCGGAGGTGAGGATGACGGCACCGCCGCCGATTCGTCCGGAGCGTTCGTGATCACAGTCTGCGCGCCCCCTGTGGCAACGAGCCCGGTAAGCAGGAGCACGAGCCCGCCCTTCATCAGCCGTGCAACGCAAGAGTGAATCATCGCGCGTAATCGAACGTATCGCTCAGCCATGTGCAACTGCGCCGGTCGTTCTCCTGTCTTGAAAACCGGAGTCTACGGGGCTCGAACCCGCAACCTCCGCCGTGACAGGGCGGCGCTCTAACCAATTGAGCTAAGACTCCTAAAAAGGAGAGGGAGGTTATGCGCGGCGGCGTTTGCTTCAACCGCTTTCTTGCCGCGCGGCGTGCGGAAAGCCGCGCAACCGCGAGGTCAAACGCAGTGAACATTGCGCAGCGTTTTCCGTGAACTTATACTGAGTGGGCGGGTTTAAACCTACGGGATGAAAGAAGAATCAGGCGACGACCTCGAGCGGTTTGCCGAGGGGTCGGGTCAGCAAGGCCAGAGCGTCTTGCAGGCATTCGATCGCGTGATCGCGTCGGTCGATCCGCGGAATCCATTGCGCTCCGATCTCGCGGAGTTGCGCGCAGCAGTCGCGGAGCAGGAAGAGATCATCAGCGATGCGCGACAGATGATCGAAAAGCTGGAGGAAGTGGTGAAGAAGGTCACTTCGCCCGCGAATCGCATCGGCACGTTCCTCGGCAGTCCCTCGCGCGACACAGCGCATATTGTGGTCGGCGGGTCGGATTATTACTGCAACGTCGATCCGCGGATTCGCCTGCGTGATCTGAAGAAGGGGACTCGCGTGCTGGTGAACGAAGCTTACGTGATCGTGGGCGATCTCGGCTTCGAAACTGCCGGACCAGTGACCAAGATCACTGAAGTGCTTACCGGCGATCGGCTGCGCGTTGGAGGCGAGCACGGGTTGCAGTCGACCATCTTGCAACGCTCCGCTGATCTCACGAAGTCCGCGCTGAAGTCGGGCGATGAAGTTCGCGTGGATACGCACTATCGGATGGCGCTGGAAGCACTGCCGCATCCGGAATCACGCGAGCATTATCTCGATGATGTGCCCGAGTTGCCGTGGGAGAAAGTTGGCGGTCAGGACGAAGCGCTGCAGGCGATCAAGGATGCGATCGAGCTGCCGTTGATCCACGGTGAGCTCTTCGAGAAATTCCAGCACGCCACGCCGAAAGGTTTCCTGCTCTACGGTCCGCCGGGTTGCGGCAAGACGCTCATCGGGAAAGCGACGGCCTACAACCTCACGCGCCAACTGCGCGAGAAAACCGGCAACGAGATGAAGGAATACTTCATGCACGTGAAAGGCCCGGAGATTTTGAACATGTGGGTCGGCGAATCGGAACGGATCGTGCGCGAGATCTTCGCGACTGCGCGCGAGAAACGCCGCGAAGGCTACATGCCGTTTTTGTTCATCGATGAGGCGGAGAGCATTCTCGGAACGCGCCGCGCAACGCGATACTCGAATATTTTGTCTACGCTCGTGCCGATGTTCTGCTCGGAGATGGATGGCATCGATTCGTTAGACGATGTCGTGATCATCCTCGCGTCGAATCGTGCGGATCTGATCGACCCGGCGATCCTCCGGCCCGGCCGCATTGATCGGAAGATTAAGGTGCGCCGGCCGA
>JBJMWV010000066.1:0-8784 GCA_045809985.1 Chthoniobacterales bacterium
CTCGCTGTGCTCGCGATGCTCGTGATCGGCATCGTGATGCTGTTCAGCACGAGTGCGTTCGCGCGCGATAGCCGCGGCGATGTTTACTTTTTCGTGAAACGTCAGTCGGTCTGGCTCGGGATTGGCCTCGTCGGCTGCACGATCGCCGCGCTGACCGATTACCACTTCTGGGCGCGGACGTGGTGGATTTGGTTTTCGATCGCAGCCGTCACGCTCGCGCTCTGTTTCGTGCCGCACATCGGCATGCGGATCAATGGCTCGCGACGTTGGATCGGCGCCGGCGGCTTCACGGCGCAGCCGTCGGAACTCGCGAAGCTCGCGGCCGTTTTCTTCCTCGCCTGGTGGTTCGCGCGAAATGAAAAAGCGAGCGGCCGATTCCTCCAGGGGTTTATCATTCCACTCGGAATCGTCAGCATTTTGCTCGCGCTGATTGTGAAGGAAGTCGACCTCGGTACGACTTCGCTTATCGGCGCGACCGCATTCGTGATGATGTTCGTCGCGGGGACGAATCCGATCATTCTCGGCGTGCTCTCGTTAGGCGGAATCGCCGGAATTCTCGGCGCTGCAATCATGATCCCGGAACGCATGGCGCGCCTCACCGCGTTCATGCATCCCGAGCAGTTCAAAGAAGACGCGGGCTTGCAGCAGATGCAGGCGTTGATCGCGTGGGGCAGCGGCGGAATCGAAGGCCTCGGTCTCGGCAACGGTCGCCAGAAGATGCTCTACCTGCCGTACGCGCACACCGATTTCATCTTTCCGATGATCGGCGAAGAGCTCGGACTGCGCATGAGCCTGCTCGTCGTGTTTCTGTTCGTCGTGATCGTGATCTGCGGAATGATGATCGCGCTGCACGCGAAGGATCGTTTCGGTTTGCTCCTCGGCACCGGCATCGTCTCGCTGCTCGCGCTCCAAGCCGCGGTGAACATCGGCGTCACCACTTCGCTTTTGCCTAACAAAGGCTTGCCGTTGCCGTTCATCAGTTACGGCGGATCGAATCTCGCCGCGTGCCTCCTCGGCATCGGCATCCTCCTCAACATCTACCGCCAGGCGAACCTCGAGCCGGCGAACACCAAACGCACTACGATGCAGGTGCGCACGCTGACACGCATTTAGATGAACGTCGTCATCGCATGCGGAGGCACCGGCGGGCACCTGTTCCCGGGGCTCGCGGTCGCCGAAGTGATGCGCGCGCGCGGACACGAAGTGCTCCTCTTCATCTCCGAGAAGGAGATCGACAGTCTCGCCGTCTCGAAGCATCCGGAGTTTCGTTTCGAGAAACTGCCGACCATCGGTCTGCCGTCGCCATTCTCGCCGGCGATCGTGCGTTTCATGCAGCGGTTTAACGAGAGCCTCTCCGCGGCGCGGCGCATCTATCGCAGTTTTAATCCAAACGTCGTGCTCGGAATGGGCGGCTTCACTTCGACCGCGCCGATTCTCGCCGGACGGATGCGAAAGATCCCGACGTTCATCCACGAATCGAACGCGATTCCGGGTAAAGCGAATCGCATGACCGCGCGAATGGTCAGCGCAGTGCTCGTCGGCTTCAAGGAATGCGCGCAGTTTTTTCCGAAGGTGAAAACGGAAGTGACAGGCACGCCGATTCGCTCCGATCTGCAGCGGATCGATCGCAGCGAAGCGCGTCAACGGCTCGGGTTGCGCGACGATTTACCGACGCTGCTCGTGATGGGCGGAAGCCAGGGCGCAGCCGGAATTAATCAGGCGATGATAAAGTCGTTGCCTGCGCTGCAAGGTCTCCCGTTCCAGGTGATTCATCTCACCGGCTCGCGTGATGAGCGACTCGTCGCAGATAACTATCAACGCGAAAAAATTCCCGCGTTCGTCGCCGCGTTTCATCACGCGATGGAAGAACTCTATAGCGCCTCCGATCTCGCGATCGCGCGCTCCGGCGCAGCGAGTTTGTCCGAGCTGGCGGTGTTCGCATTGCCCTCGATTTTGATTCCGTATCCCTACGCGGCCGAAGATCACCAGACGCGAAACGCGGAGATCTTCACGCGCGCCGATGCCGCCATCCTCTTGCGCGAAGCAGACATTACGAATGGTGATCTGGCGCACAAGATTCGCGAGGCGCTTTCCGATCACGCGCACTTGCAGACGATGTCGAAAAATGCGGCGCAACTCGCACCGAAAAACGCGGCGTCACTTGTTGTCGAAACGATCGAGCGATATAGCCAAAAAGCATGATCGCCGCCGCCGAATCTGATCTCCAAACGCAGCTCACGCGCGAGCGGCATCGCATCCACTTGATCGGTGTCGCGGGTAGCGGAATGAGCGGCATCGCAGCGCTGCTGCTCGAGCTCGGCCACGACGTGCGCGGCTCGGACAAAGCGCGTACGCAGGAGACGCAGCGACTCGAGCGACTCGGCCTCCGCTTTTATCACCAGCATCGCGCGGAAGACGCGGCCGATGCGGAGATCGTCATCTATTCGTCCGCGATCAAGAAGGACAACCCGATCCTCGCCGCCGCAGGCGAAAAAGGACAGCAGACGATCCGCCGCGCCGAAGCACTAGCTGCAATTATGTTGGGTAAGCGCGGCATCGTCATCGCCGGCATGCACGGCAAGACGACGACCTCAGCGATGACCGCGCACGTCTTTCGCGAAGGCGGATTGCATCCGTCGCATTACGTCGGCGCCGAGATTCCGATTCTCGGCACGAACGCGCATTGGAATCCGCGCGGCGAATACTTCGTCGCGGAAGGCGATGAGAGCGATGGCACGCTGCGCTTCTTCCATCCCGAGCACGTGCTCATTCTTAATATAGAAGAGGAGCACCTCGATTATTACCGCGACCTTGCGGACATCGATCGCGTCTTCACCAAGCTGCTCGATCAAACGAGCAGCACGGGTTTCTACTGCGCGGATGATGCGAACGCGACGCGCCTTTGCGCGAATCGCCCGCACGCGATTTCGTTTGGCTTCAGCGAGAACGCGGAGTTCCGCGGCGCCGATCTCGAGCTGCAGAATTTCGCTTCCGTTTTCTGCGTCTACCGTCGCGGCGAGAAGCTCGGTGAAGCAGTCCTAAACGTTCCGGGTCGCCACAACGTAAGCAACGCGCTCGGCGTGATCGCGCTCGCAACTCACGTCGGCATTCCGTTCGAGAAGATTGTCATATCGCTGCGGAACTTCGAACACGCGCGCCGGCGCTTCGAAATCAAATACGCGAGCGAGCGCTATCTGTTGGTTGATGATTACGCGCATCATCCGACGGAGATCCGTGCGACGATCGCGACCGCCCGCGCGACGGGACGCAAGCGCGTCCTGACGATGTTTCAACCGCATCGCTATTCGCGCACGAAGATGCTGCGCAAAGAGTTTGGCCAAGCGTTCGCGGAGGCGGATCGCGTTTGGGTCACCGACATCTATCCCGCGAGTGAAGCGCCCATCGAAGGCATCACCGGCCAGACTGTCGTCGATGAAATCGTCGCGCTCGGACATCCCGCCGCTGCGTATCAGCCGCAGCGCACGCGATTGCATCGCGATGTCGGCAACGCGCTGAAGTCTGGAGACCTCGTTCTCAGCCTCGGCGCGGGCAACGTTCACGAGCAGTTGTCACAGCTCGCGGGCGATCTCGTGATCGCGGAGAAGCTGCAGGAGATCGTCGGACCGCAGGGCGAGGTCAGTCTTTATGAACCGCTCGCGAAGCACACGACCTTGCGTGTTGGCGGCCCGGCGCAGTTCTGGGTCGAGCCGCACGATGAGCGTGCTTTCGCTGACATCATTCGTTTCTGTCGGCGCGAAAATCTTCCGCTCTTCGTGGTCGGCCGCGGATCAAATCTGCTCGTGCGCGACGGCGGAATCCGCGGCGTGGTTGTTCATCCGAGCGGCGGCGAGTTCGACCGCATCGTTGTCTCGGGAACGATGATCACTGCCGGCGCGGGCGCGAAGTTGAAGGAACTTGCCTACGCCGGGAAAGCAGAAGGAATTGGCGGGCTCGAGTGGATGGAAGGAATTCCCGGTGAAGTCGGCGGCGCGTTGCGGATGAATGCGGGCGCGATGGGTTATCAGACGTTCGACAACGTGATCAGCGTTCGCTTCCTCGACACCGAAGGCAATGCGCACGTGAAGAGCGCGAGCGAACTCGATCCGCACTACCGGCATGTGGCCGCGCTCGAAAAGAACTACGCCGTCTCGGCTGTGTTTCAGGGACGACTCGCACCGCGCGACGAGATCACGCGCAAGCTCGACGAGTCGCAGGAGAAACGGCGCACCAGTCAGCCGGCCGCGAAGAGTGCGGGCTGCGCATTCAAGAATCCGATCACCATTCCGGCGGGCAAACTGGTCGATGAGCTTGGCCTGAAGAACTGCGCGGTCGGCAAAGCGCGCGTCTCGCAGGTGCACGGCAACTTCATCGTGAATGATGGCGGCGCGAGCGCGGCCGATGTCTTGCAGTTGATCGAGAAGATCAAAACGACGGCGCGCGAGAAACGCGGGATCGAGCTCGAGACGGAAGTGCAAATCGTGGGGGAGGATGCGTGAACCTGACTGGTAACAAGATAGCTGTTCTCAAAGGCGGCCCGGGTTCCGAACGTGAAGTTTCGCTCGCGACCGGCGCTGGTGTAGCGAAGGCATTGCGTTCGTTAGGCGCGGAGGTGACGGAAGTTGATGCCCGCGACGCCAGCTTCGATTTACCTGACGAGACTGAGCTCGCGTTCATCACGATTCACGGGACGTTTGGCGAAGACGGAGAAGCGCAAAAGGCACTCGAATCACGCGGCGTTCCCTATACGGGCGAAGGTGTCGAAGGCAGCCGCATCGCATTCGACAAGATTCTTTCGAAAGAAAAATTCGACTCCGGCCACATCACAACGCCGCCGTGGGAGGTCATCAACGCAGGCGAGCGACCGAAGATGCCGCTGCCGTTTGTCGTAAAGGCGCCGAAGCAAGGCTCGACGGTCGGCACCTACATCGTGAAAGAGGAGAGCCAAGTCGACGACTCGCTGCGCAAGGCGGCGGAGTACGACAACCGCCTGCTGGTTGAGAAATTCTTTCCCGGTCGCGAGCTGACGGTTGGCGTGCTGGGCGATCTCGCGTTGCCGATCATCGAGATCATCCCGAAAGGCGGCTTCTACGATTTCACGAACAAGTATCCATTCCTCAATCCGAGCGCGGGCGGCGCAGCGCAGCATGTTTGTCCCGCGGCATTGTCGGATGAAGAGACACGCGCAATTCAGGATCTTGCCTTGCGGGCCTTTCGCGCGCTCGGCCTCAAGGTGTACGGCCGCGTCGATGTGATCCTGCCGGAGGGCGGCGACCCGACCGTGCTCGAGATCAACACCATCCCCGGAATGACGGAAGCGAGTCTGTTGCCGGAAGCGGCGGGTGTGGCGGGAATCAGTTATCCGGAACTTTGCGCGCGCATCATTGAGCTTTCGTTGCCGCATAGAAAGGCGGCACGTCGATGAGTCGACTCGTTAGCCGAACAACCACTGCCAAACCGCGCGCGCGGAATCAGCGCGTTTCGAATCCGCGCGTTCGCAAGCAGCAGCATCTGCTCGATGTGAAGGTGCGCTCGCACAAAGCGACGCAGCATCGCAATAAGCGCATCCTCGTTGTCACCTCGAAAATCATTCTCTGCGTGCTCGTGCTCGCCGGCATCGTGTTCGGTGTGCGTTACGGATCGAAGCGGCTCTTCTTCGAGAACCCTGATTATCGCCTGACGAAAATCGAGGTGAAGACGGACGGCACGCTCCAGCGCGACGTCGTGCTCAAGACGGCGGAGCTACGTGAAGGCGAGAACATCTTCAGCGTCAATCTCGCGCGCGTGCACGATACCTTGCAGCAGTTGCCGCAGGTCGATGACGTGCAGGTCGTGCGCAACATGCCTAATGAGATCGACGTGCAGATCACCGAGCGGAAGCCGATCGCGTGGATCACGTCCGACAAGGAGCTGCTCAATCCGTTTTCGTCGGACGCCGCGTTTCTGATCGATGCGCGCGGCGTGCTCATGCGCGAGAAGAAATTGCTGCCGGAATATCTCGGCCTGCCGGTGATCGCAGGCTGCGCGAGCGAGTCGCTCGAGGCCGGCAAAGTCATCGAGTCCTACGAAACGAAGGCTGCGCTCGAGCTACTGCGCTTGAGCACGAAGAGCTTCATGCAGACGCGATTTCAGATTCGCGAAATCGATTTGTCGAAGGGCTACTGCCTCGACGTGACAGACAAGACGCACATGCGCGTGCTACTGCCGTTCGACAATCTGGATAAGGAATTGCAGCGGCTGGAGCAATTTCTGGAGTGGGCGGATCAGGCGCATCGCGAGATCGGGACGATGAACCTGCTCGTGCAACGCAACGTGCCGGTGACCTTCGCAGCGAACGCGGCGGATGTAATCAACGACACCTTCGATCCGGATGACGAACCGATTTTGAAAGCAACGCCGGTCGATCCGGCGGTGAAACCAAAGGCAGCGGCTGCGCCTAACGAGAAGCCGCGAAAAGCATTGCCGACACAGAAAAAAAAGAAGGGCTAACGAATGGCGAGTAGTGACTTGATGGTTGGGTTGGAGATCGGGACGTCCAAGATTTGCGTGGTCGTGGGCGAGGGGAGACCTGACGGCACAATCAAGATTCTCGGTGTCGGTCAGGCGCCTTCACGCGGCGTCCGCAAAGGCGAGATCGTCGACTTCGAGACGGCGATGAAGTGTGTGCATGAAGCGGTCGTGGATGCGGAGACGAACAGCGACGTGATGATTCGCAGTGTCTACGTCGGCGTGAGCGGCGCGCACATCCAGAGCTTCAACAATCGTGGCTCGGTCGCATTACCGGAGGAGCGCGACGAGATCGACGAGCAGGACATCGAGGACGTGAAGTTGAACGCGCGCGAGGTCAGCATCCCGCAGCAGAACGCGTTTCTGCACTCGATCATCCAGCATTATCACGTGGACGGACAGGACGGTGTGCTCAATCCGATCGGCATGCTCGGCGAGCGGCTCGAGGCGGATTTCCACATCATCCACGGCGTGCGGACGCGCATTCAGAACACGATCCGTTGCGTGAAGGAATTGCCGCTCGACGTCGAGGACGTTGTCTTCAACGCGCTCGCGTCTGCGCAGGTTGTGCTCACGCCGCACCAGAAAACTCTCGGCGCGCTCGTCATCGATATTGGCGGCGGCACGACGGATTACATCCTCTACGTCGACGGCGCCGTGAAGCAGAGCGGCTGTCTCGCGGTCGGCGGCGACCACATCACGAACGACATCTCGATGGGCCTGCGCATCCCGATGACCCGCGCGGAGAAATTGAAGATCGAGGAAGGCGGCGTCACACTTGGTAATTGCCTCCCAGGCGAAACGGTCCTGCTGAAAGACGACTCGGGTTTCGCGGGCAAAGAGATCGAGCGCGAGACGCTTAACACGATCATTCACCTGCGTCTGCGCGAGACGTTCGAGTTGCTGAAGCGCAAGCTCGAGGAGGAGCAATTTATCAACTACATCGGTGAAGGGATTTTCATCACCGGCGGATGCAGTCATTTGAAAGGCATCGATCACCTTGCGGAGGAAATCTTCGAAGTGCCGGCGCGCGTCGCGCACGCGCAGACGATGAGCGGCCTAACGAGTGCTTTCGAGAACCCGCAGTTCTCCGCCGCGATCGGCTTGATCAAGTACGCGCAAGCCGTGCAGGTCGATCGCCGGCCAACGGGCGGATTCCGCCGCATTTTCGGGAAAATTTTCAACGGCATGCGTTAACGCGCGCCGTTGCCTAACAAGAAGTAAGAGGAACAACATGATCCAACTGAGTCGCAACTACAGCCTGCCGGAGCGCGAGGAAGATATCATTCCGATCAAGGTGATCGGCGTCGGTGGCGCCGGCTCCAACGTGCTCGATCGCATCGTGCTCGACGGTCTCGACAAAGCCGACCTGATCGCGGCGAACACGGACGTGCAATCGCTCGCCAGTTCGGTCGCAGCGAACAAGGTGCAGCTCGGCCGCAGCGTGACACGCGGACTTGGAACGGGCGGAGATCCGGAGCTCGGCTTTGAATCGGCCAACGAAGCGACGGATGAAATCCGCAATTCGTTAGGCGAAGCACGTCTGATTTTCATCTGCGCCGGTCTCGGCGGCGGCACGGGTTCGGGCGCAGCGCCTGCCATCGCGGAAGTCGCGCGCGGAACTGGCGCGATGGTGATCAGCTTCGCGACGATGCCCTTCAGCTTCGAGGGTAAACGGCGCAAAGCGCAGGCGGAAGAAGCACTCGTTAGGCTGCAAGAACTCTCGAACGCAGTGATCTGTTTCGAGAACGATCGGCTCGGTGACATCGTCGCGCCGAAAGCTGGCATTCATCAGGCGTTCGCCGCGGCCGACATGACGATCAGCCAAAGCGTGCGCTCGATCATGAGCATGATTCAACGCCCCGGTCTCATCCGCATCGGCTTCGATGATCTTCTTGCTGCGCTGCGGAGTCCGAACGCTCGCTGCCTTTTCGGCTACGGCGAATCCGACAGCGATAACCGCGCACATGATGCGATGGCGCAGGCTCTGAAGAATCCGCTCATGGATCGCGGCCGCATGCTTTCCGACGCAGCGAATGTTCTCGTTCAAGTCGCAGGCGGGCCAGGTGTCACGCTCGCAGAAGTCGAAGCATTGATGCAGGACCTCAACCGACACATCGGCGACCAGACGCAGATCCTGTTCGGAACGTCAGTCGACGGACGGATGGGAAACCGTCTTGCGGTCACACTCATCAGCTCGTTAGGCGCGGAGGGCGAGGTGTTCGAGAAGCCGGTCTTCCAACGTCCCGCGGTCGTGAAGGTGCCGAAACCAGTCGAGCC
>JBJMWV010000067.1:0-9023 GCA_045809985.1 Chthoniobacterales bacterium
CACAATCTTGCCACTCGCACCCGCGGTCGCCATCCTCGTCGTGCAATTCAGCGAACTCATGCCGCGATCTGCGCGGCTCGAAATCGTTGCGGTCGTCACCATTGCAACGCTCTCGCTGTTGATTGCTGCGTCCGACTTTCTCCAGGCGAACAGCGCGCGCGCCGCGTCGCGATCGTTCCAACAACGTTACGGCGGCGAAGCGGGACGCGTGCACTTCCTCGGCCACTGGGGCTTTCAATATTACATGGAGGGTTGGGGCGCGAAGCCCTTCGACCGCCGAAAGGGAACTCTGACGAGCGGCGACATTCTGGTCTGGCCGCATGGCGACAGAATTGCCGCTGCGATGTCGCTCAATGAAAGCGTCGCGGAAGACCGGCTCGTCTTCCGTTCGCTGCCGTTCATCAGCGCATTCGCGTTTACCACAGGCGCTGGGTTCTACACGAGTTTCGTCGGCCCGTTGCCATGGGTGATGAACGGAATCCCGCCCGAGCGCTACTATGCGCTACGCGTTCGTTAGGCGCGTTCGTCACGTCGGGGCTACGTCTGCCCTGAACGCTTCTTAGCTAATTCGCGCTCGATCTTGTCGACCGGCAGGCAATTCACCACATCGTCTTTCGTGAGCCAACCCTTGCGTGCGATGCCGATCCCGAACCACAGGTCCTGCAGTCGCTCGACGCCGTGCGCGTCCGGATTGATCACGCACTTCACGCCCTTCTCTTTCGCGAGTGGCCACCAACGCCAATCGAGATCGAGTCGCTTCGGCGCGGCATTCAGCTCGATCCAGGTTCCCGTCGCCGCGGCGGCATCGAGCACCGCGGGAATGTCTACGGCGTAGGGTTCGCGCCGGAGCAAGAGCCGACCAGTCGGATGCGCGAGCAGCGTGACGAGCGGGTTCTGGATTGCGCGGACGATTCGGTCCGTCATCTCCGCTTCCGGCAAATTGAAGGCGGAATGAATCGACGCGACGACAAAATCCAGCTCGCCTAACAAGTCATTCGGAAAGTCGAGCGACCCATCGCGCAGGATGTCGCATTCCACGCCGCTGAAGATGCGGATCCCATCGCGCTCCTTGTTCAAACGCCCGATCTCCCCCATCTGCGCGCGCAGTCGTGCTTCGTCCAGGCCGTGCGCCTGAATTGAGCTGCGGCTGTGATCCGCGATACCGATGTATTGCAAACCGAGCTCTTCCGCGGCCCTGGCCATTTCCGCGACGGAATTGCGGCCGTCGCTTGCCGTGGTGTGGCAATGAAAACAACCGCGCAGATTTTCTTTCTCGATCAGGCGCGGCAACCGCTGCTGCTCTGCCGCATCGAACTCGCCGCAGTTCTCGCGCAGCTCCGGCTCGATGTAATCGAAGCCTAATGAACGATAGAGATCCGCTTCTTCGCGCACTTCAGGAATTTCCGCTGCAGCTTGCTTCTTCCGCTTCGCCTCGGGATCGACCGGCGCTGGCGCAAGCCGGTATTCATTCAGCGTCCAGCCGCGCTGCAGCGCGCGGTTCCGCAGCACGATGTTGTGCTCCTTGCTGCCGCTGAAGTAGTTGAGGGCAAACGGATACTCGTTAGGCGCGACGACCCGTAGATCCGCCTGAATCGCGGAGCGCAGGCGGACGCTCGATTTCGTCGAGCCCTGCACGAGTACTGATTCGACGAGCGGATGTTCGAGGAATGCTTTTGAAACGACGTCCGGCAATTTGGTCGCGACGATGAAATCCAGATCGCGCACGATCTCTTTCCGTCGCCGGTAACTTCCCGCGATGCAGACATGCAGCGCCTCGCCTAACGAGCGCAGATCATCCGCCAGCGTCTCCGCTTCCGCCGCGATCGATCCGAACGTGAACGACCCGACATGCTTCGCACGGTCCTCAATCGCTTTGCACAATTTCTCCTGCGTCGTTTTGCCGAACCCAGCCAACTCCGAGAGTCGCCCACTCATGCACGCGTCGCGCAATTGCTCGATCGATCCGATCTGCAGTTGATCGTGCAGCGCCTTGATCTTCTTCGCGCCGAGCCCCGGCAGTTTGAACAGCTCGAGAATCCCCGCGGGAAACTGCGCGCGCAGTTCGTCGAAGACATCAGACGAGCCTTTCTCGACCAGATCGCGAATTACGCCGGCGATCGCTTTGCCGATCCCGGGAATCTTCGCCAGCGTCTCTTCGTCCCGCAGATCGCCGACGCTCCCGCCCCACGTTTCGATCGAGCGCGCGGCGTTCTGGTAGGCGCGCACCTTGAAGACGTTTTCGTTCTTCAACTCGAGCAACGTGGCGATTTTCTCGAGCGTGTCGGCGATCGCCGCTTTGTCCATGCGCTCACCGTTAACAGAGAATCGTCGCGCGTCGATTGTGCTACTTTTGCGTATGCAGTTTCGCGCCATTGCCGCCGCGCTCCTCATCTTCGGGGTGGTGAACGCGCGCGCCGTGATCCTGTTCGACACCGGCGATCCGAATGCGAACACGACTGCGCCCGATGGCACGCTCGCGGGCAGCGGATGGCAATATGAAGGGATCTTCGGCGGCTTTCTTGGCACGCCGATCGCGCCGCGATTTTTTCTCTCCGCGAAACACGTCGGGAATCAGGGCTCGATTGTCTTCGGCACCACGAGCTATTCCGTCATCGCGCAGTTCTACGATCCGACGAGCGATCTCGCGATCAATCAGGTCGCGCAGGATCTGCCGGTCATCGCGCCGATCTTCACGAGCTCGGATGAAACCGGCCGGCGCCTCGTTGTCATCGGCCGCGGCACGCAACGCGGCGATCTCATCATGCGCAACGGCACGCCGCGCGGCTGGAGTTGGGGGGCCGGCGATGCGCGCGAGCGCTGGGGCGAAAATGACGTTGCTGCGATCGTCAACTTCAGCTCCGGGCCCGACGACGCGATCTACGCAACCTTCGATCAACCCTCCGTTCCCGGCGCGTTGCCTAACGAGTCGCATCTTTCCGTCGGTGACTCGAGCGGCGCGGTCTTCATCAACGACAACGGCACGTGGAAAGTCGCGGGAATTAACTACGCCGTGGATGATGTTTATTCAGCGCCCGATCCGAACACCGGCTTCAGCGCAGCGATCTTCGATGCGCGCGATTATTACAATCGAACTGGTCAGTCGACGTGGGAATTGATCACGGGTGCTTCGCCGGTGCCGACCGGCTTCTACGCCACGCGAATTTCCTCGAAGCTGCCGTGGATTTACAGCGTGATCGATCCGACCGGTGACGCTGACAATAACGGCACGCCAAACCTGCTGCAGTACGCGCTCAGCTTGAACTCACCCGCCTCCGATCCCGCTCGTCAGCCGACGATCACGCGCAGCGGCAGCAACGTCTTCTTCATCTATCGCAAGATTACGAACGCGCCGAATCTGCATTACCAGCTCGAGCAATCGACCGATCTCGCGCAGTGGTTGCCGGCTTCGTCGCAAGACAGCGTCGTCAGCACATCCGAGAACGTCGCGACGATAAAAGCGCAGATCGCGATGGGTGCGAAAGCGAAGGCGTTCTTCCGCCTCAGCATCACGCAGGACTAGCGACTACAATCGCCCGCGGCGTTTGTAGAACTCCATCCGCGCGAGAACCGTATCGATATACTTCCGGGTCCCGGGAAAATCGATGTTCCGGCGGAACTCATCCGGCGAGATGACGGTTGCATCATTGCCGCCCGCCCAGCGTTGCGCACGGCTCGCTCCCGCGTTGTACTCCGCGAGCGCGAAGGGCAGCGGATCCGCCTGGTTTTTCCAATGCTGCACCGCCCGCGCGAGATACCACGACCCGGCCTGCAGGTTCACCTTCGGATCGAACAACTCCTCGACCCGGAAATTCTCGATCCGATTATCGCGCGCCCATTCATTCGCCGCGCGCTCCGTCACCTGCATCAGGCCACGCTCGCCGGCAGTCCCATATTTTTGCGCGTCGAAACGGCTCTCGCGCCAGACGACCGCCTTCACCAGCATCGGGTCGAGATGATGTTGCGCGGCGGCGGCGCGAATCAGCGCATCATGTTGCCCGAAACGCGCCGGACTGATCCACTCGTAGAATGTGTAGACCACGTCGCCTGAGCGCATCGCGAGATACGCCGTGCCGAAGGCGGCGGCGAGCAGCAGACAGATGATGATTTTGAGAAAGAAGCGCATCCCGGCGCGGGCACTCTACATTCCTGAGCCGTGAAGCCAAAATTCGCTCGCGTCATCATCGATCGCGCGATCCATCGCGAGCTCGACTACGCAATTCCGGAGACGTTTGCCGATCGGGTGAACATCGGCTGGCGCGTGCGTGTGCCGTTCCGCGATCACTCCGCGCTCGCGACGGTCGTTGCCGTTCTCGACGAATCTGCGGCCGAAGGGATCCGGCCGATCGAGGCGATCGTTGGCGACCGTCCGGCTTTGAACGCGAAGCTGCTCGAGCTCGCGCGCTGGATGAGCACTTACTACTGCTGCTCGATCGAGACCGTCATGCGCAGCTTGCTGCCGCAGGTCATTCGCAAGGCGGAGGTCAGCTGGAAGAAGCAACTGTTCGTTAGGCGGGGACGCGACGCGACGGCCGACGAACTGGAGAAGCTGCGCAAACGCGCGCCGCGTCAGGCGGAGCTGCTTGATGCAGTTGCGAAACTGAATGGGCCGATCGCCGCCGCGGAACTTTTGCGCAGCACCTCGCTCGATAACGCTACGCTGCGCGCGCTGGCGAAGCGCGGCTTTGTCGAGTTGAGTGAACAAGCGGTCGAGCGCGATCCCCACGCGGAAGAGCAATTCATCGCGACGACTAATCTCGAGCTCAACGCGGAACAGAGTGCGGCACTGAAAGCCGTTGAGCAGTCGTTAGGCGCACCTGAAACTGCCAAGCCGATCCTGCTCCACGGCGTGACCGGGAGCGGCAAGACAGAGATCTACCTGCAGGCGATCCGCATTGCGCTTGAGCGTGGCAAGACAGCGATCGTCCTCGTTCCCGAGATTTCGCTCACGCCGCAAACCGTTGAGCGCTTCAAGAGCCGCTTCGCCGAAGGGCCAGACATGGTCGCGGTTTTGCACAGCCGATTGTCGGAAGGCGAGCGGCACGATGAGTGGCACAAGATCCAATCAGGGCGCGCGAAGATCGTGATCGGCGCCCGCAGCGCAGTTTTCGCGCCGCTGGAGAATCTCAGCCTAATCGTCGTCGATGAAGAACACGAGACGACCTACAAGCAGGAAGAAGCGCCGCGTTATCAGGCGCGCGATGTGGCGGTCGTGCGCGCAAAGCTTGAGCAATGCGTGGTGTTGTTAGGCACGGCGACGCCGTCGCTCGAGAGCTACTACAACGCGACGACCGGCAAGTATCAGCTCCTCAATCTGACGCTGCGCGTCGACGACAATCAGATGCCGCTGATCCGCGTGGTCGATCTCCGGCTCGAGGCACGGAAGGCCAAGTCGCTCACTATTTTGGGCGAGAAACTCTACAGCGCGGTCACTGCGCGACTCGAAAAGCGCGAGCAGACAATCCTCTTCCTCAATCGCCGCGGCTTCTCCACCTCATTGCTTTGCAGCGCCTGCGGAGAAGCGCGCGAATGTCCGAACTGCAGCGTCGCGCTCACCTTCCACCGCACCGCGGCGCGTCTGAGCTGCCACTTGTGCGGACACACCGCCGCCGTGCCGAAGAAATGTCCGGCCTGTGGTGAGGACGCACTCATCTATTCCGGCTTCGGCACCGAGAAAGTGGAAGCGCACGTGCAGCAACTCTTCCCGAAAGCAGTCGTTAGGCGGATGGACGCGGATTCAATGACCCGCAAAGACGCATATCGCGAAACCCTTCGCGCCTTTCGCAGCGGCAAGATCGATATCCTTGTCGGCACACAGATGATCGCGAAGGGACTGCACTTTCCGAACGTCACCCTGGTCGGAATCATCAACGCCGATCTCGCGCTACACCTGCCCGATTTCCGCGCGGGCGAACGAACCTTTCAGTTGCTCACACAAGTCGCGGGTCGCGCGGGCCGCGGCGAAACACCCGGCGAAGTTTTCGTGCAAACTTTCACCCCCTTCAGCCCGTCAATTCAGTTCGCGCGACACCACGATTTCCAAGGCTACCTCGAGCAGGAACTGGAGTTTCGTGAGCGCTGCGATTTCCCGCCGTTCAAACACGCCGTGTTGATCACCGTCCGCTCAACGCATGAAGGTCGAGCGAAACTGTCCGCCGAGACAATCGTTCGCCGCTTGCGCGAGGCATTACCTAACGAGTTCATCACGAGCGAAGCAACGCCTGCGCCGTTGGAAAAGCTGCAGGGACAGTTCCGCTTCCATATCCTGCTGCGCGGCGAAGCGATCGTCCGGCTAAGCCGGCTGATCCGCGAAACGCTCGATAAACTTCCGTTGCCTGAGGACGTGCTCGCCTCGGTCGACGTCGATCCGTACCAGTTGCTCTAGCCCTCGTTACGTTGGAGCAAAACTTCTTCGCCTTCTTTTGCCGCCGAGACTTCCAATCGGCTGCCGGTCTTTGCAACGGACTCACGCGCCCGCGCAATCATCGTGTCGATCTTTTCGTCTGTGTGATCCGGGTCGTGATGAAAAAGGCACAAACGCTTTGCGTTCGCGCGGATGGCGAGTTGCACCGTGTCATCGGCGCAGGTGTGACCCCAGCCGCGCCGCGTCGGGTATTCGATCGCGGTGTATTGGGAATCGGCGATGACGACATCGGCGTCTCGCATGAACTCGACGACCTTTTCATCCTGAATGCGCGCGTATTCGAGTCCGTGGGATGACGAGTCCTTCTCGGCTTTCTGTCGCTCGAGCTCACAGCGTTCGTAGGCTTCATGGTCGGGCATGTAAACAACGTCGCCCGCAGGTGTCGTTAGCCGATAAGCCAGACAAATGCCGGGATGATTCGCGAACATCGTTCGCACCTTCACCGGACCGAGATCGAACTGCATATCGTCGAGTTCCTCAAAGGTGAGATGCGTCGCCATTTGGTTCAGCCCGACGGGAAAGAACGCGCTCTGCATTTGCTCGAAAAGCGCGCCGCGCAATCCGTGCACTGCGCCTTCGTAACCGAGGATGCGCATGTTGACCTTCGGATGATAAGCCGGGATGAAAAACGGGAAGCCCTGGATGTGGTCCCAATGCGTGTGCGTGACGAGCATGTTCACGTTCAGTCCATGCTCGTTGATCTCTCTCATGAGCGACTGCCCGAGGCGTCGAATCCCTGAGCCCGCGTCGAGAATGATGATCTCGTTGCCGACGCGCATCTCGACGCACGAAGTGTTGCCGCCGTAGACCGATGTCTCGGGACCCGGCGAGGGAATCGAACCGCGCACGCCCCAGAAACGGATCAACGTCGGGCCCGCGGGAGCGGCACTTGTCTCTGGTTTTGCGACGGCGACTTCGCCGTTTGTGCCGCACGCCGCGAGCATCCGTAACAGGTCGTTAGGCACTATCGGCTTGAGCAAATAATCATCCGCTCCGGAGGAGAAAGCGGTCTCGCGGTCGTTCGCGAAGCGGCTCACCGTGGTCAGGATCACGCGCGTGTCTTTCAGCGTCGGTTGTTCGCGGATGAGGCGGGCAACCTGAAAGCCGTTGCGCTTCGGCGTGCGCAAATCGCACACCACTGCATTCGGCCGATGTTTGACCACAAGATCGACGCCGGCCTGTCCGTTGTCCGCTTCGAAGACCATCCAATCACGTCCCGCGACGCATTCGGAAATGAGTGTGCGCGTGAGCGAGTCGTTCTCAATCAGGACGAGCGTCTTCATTTCGTCGTCGCGATCTTCGGCAGGCGAATCCAGAGACAATTCCCGGACGGTTCGCGCCGTTCGCAGCCGATTTCGCCACCGCAATTCTCGACCGCGATGCGGCAGAATTGCAGACGCATCGCAGGAGCGTCGGCGTCGTTTCGAGCGGAGGCGTCTTTCGCGAAGAGCCCGTCGCAAACGTCCGGCGCGAGCGGTGCGCCATCGTCGCAGACGCGCAGCATGAGCATGTCGGCATCGTCGCGGAGGTCGATCGTCACTTCGGTGCGCGCGGAGGCGAGCGATGTCTCGAGGACGCTCATCAAGACGCGCTTCAAATGCATTGCGTCCATCGTGACACGCATGCCGTTCGCGCTGTTCACCGCGGACAGGCGGACGCGCTTCTCATCGAATTGCGGTGCGATGTTCTCCTGCGTTTCGTTCAAGACCTCGCGCAGACTCGTGCCGGTTTGTGCCGCAGCGTTCCGGCCATACAGCCCCTCGAGCTCGGCTTTGAACATGCCGAGGATCTTGTGAATCAGCGCCTGTTGCTCATCAGCGGCGCGCGTCGCGAGCGAGAGCAACTGACGCGTGCGCGCGGGATTATCTTCCAGCTCGATCAACCGCAGCGAGGTGATGACGTTCGCGAGCGCCGCGTTCATCTGCTCGGCGATCCAGCTCAGCAGCACTTCCTTCTTCTGCGTCTCTGAGTTCAGCCGCTGATAGGCGATCACGGTCTCGCGCGCGGTTTGCAGCATCGCCTTCTTCGCTTCGAACGCTTCGCCTTGGCGGGCGAGGAGCAGCATCGGGCGATCGCGCACGGTCAATGCGATCGCATCGAGCGTGATCTCGCTGCCGTCCGGTTTCGTTTCTATCCACGGCCCTGATGCAGCGCGCGTTTCGCCGCCGCTTTGCCACGCGTCATTGGCATCGACGAGGAAGTTTTCGAAGAACGGCGACGCTTCATCGATTGGCAGCGCCGCGCCTGACTTATTCAGCGCGGGCCAGAGCGATTGCAGCCAATCCGGCGCTTCGCCTTCCAATCGCAACGCGCCGTTTTCATCGCGCAAAAAGAGCGCGTAGCCGAGCGCGTTCAGGACGTGATCGGCCGCGGACATGCGCTACTTCGACTGCATCATCATTTGCCCCAGCTCGGTGAAAATCTCGTCCACCGCGGCGCCGTCCCTGGCGCTCGTCTTCATGTATTTCCAACCACGCGATTCCAGATCGGCCATTCGTGCATCGCTCATTTCCCATTGCGCGACGAGGTCCGCCTTGTTCAAGGCAACGACGAACGGCACCGGACCGAGCGCTTCGGCAACGCGGCGCTGCACTTCGATTGC
>JBJMWV010000068.1:0-4894 GCA_045809985.1 Chthoniobacterales bacterium
ACTGAACCTGGAGATGGGGAACACGCCCGAGATTATCGACTTCGCGCTACGCATCGTGCCGGACGAAGTCTGCCTTGTTCCCGAAAAACGACAGGAGATCACGACTGAAGGCGGTCTCGATCTGGTCGCGCACGCAGGCGAGCTCGCGCCGACCATGAAACGGCTGCACGCCGCGGGGATTCGCGTCAGCATGTTCATCGATCCGGAGCACGAGCAAATCGACGCGGCGGTTGAACTCGGAGCGGACATCGTCGAATTGCACACTGGCAAACTCGCGAACGCGTTCACCGAAAAATTCCAGAAGCAGGAACTAGAGCGGCTGCGAAGCGCTGCGATTCGCGCCTCGAATTTCAACCTGCAAGTCAACGCCGGTCACGGAATCAACTACCTCAACATCGCGCAAATCCACAAAGTGCCGAAGCTGACCGAGCTGAACATCGGACACTCGATTGTCTCGCGCGCCATGTTTGTCGGCTTCGATGCCGCCGTCCGCGAGATGCTCAGCGCGATGCAGAACTACAACGGATGAGCGTCATCGGCATCGGCGTGGACATGGTCGAGACGCAACGGATCGATCACTCACTCGAAAGGTTCGGCGAACGCTTTCTGCAGCGTGTCTTCACCGCCGGAGAAATCGAATATTGCCAATCGATGAAGTTTCCCGCGCGACATTTCGCAGCGCGCTTTGCCGCGAAGGAGGCTGTCTCGAAAGCGTTTGGCACCGGCATCGGCAAGGCGATGGGCTGGCGCGATATTGATGTCCATCGACATCCTAGCGGTCAGCCTTTCGTTGTCTTAGAAGGTGGCGCGAAAGAACTGGCCGCCGCGCGCGGGATCAACGAGGTCTGGATCAGCCTCAGTCACACGGATCATCACGCTGTTGCGACGATCGTGCTCGAGAGCTGAGTCGAAGCCTCCGCGACAGACCTAGTGCGTGCCGTTCGTCGTGGCGACCGCGCTGAGCTCGAAGTTTTCCGGCCAGACAAAGTATTCTCCGAAACGCGCGCTGGAACGAAACTCACCACCGAGCTTCAATCCATGTTGGGTGAGTTGCTTTTGCCCGGCTGCAACTTCGATCGCGCCGAGACGCTGGAGGCCGTCGAGCAATTCGTGGGTTTTGAGCCCGAGCTTTTTCGCGAGGCGGTGCGTGCTTAATTTACCCGCGGCCGACGCGTTCTCCTCCGCGCGCACAGTGGCGGTTGGACGCGTGGCGGATTCCGGTTTGTCCACGCGGATTCGCACTTCATCGCTCAAGCGCAGGAGGCGCTGGGCTTCCTCGTTCGCGTCATTGTAGAGATCGGCGTCTTCGGCGCGTGAAATGAGCACGCCGACTTCGTTATTTGTCACCTGCCCGAAATCGAGCAGGTCGAGGCTGGTCACGAGGCATTCGTGCTCGTTGACGTAACATTTCGCGGTCAGGCTGCGGCAGAAGTGCGTATGCACGAACGGGACGCCGCGGAGCCACTGGATCTCCTCCGGTTGGAGATCGCACTTGCCGTAAACCACCCGCACGTCGAGGCCGTTCTTCTCTTCGAGCAACTCTTTCGTGCGCCCGCTGAACTTAAGAAGCGGATTAATCAGCACGAGCCGCTCCCGGGCAGCCTTGATGAGCTGCTCGAGGTGGAATGCGGTTGCGCCGGATCCGAGGAACTTCGCCATAATTTCCATAAAGCAACAACAGTGCCCAACGGGTCGCCGCGTTCGGCTTGCCGCGGCGTAACCTGCTCGGAAACGCGGAAATGAATCGGTGGATGCCGCAAGATTGCCGACTAACATACCGCCACGCCTATGCCGAATTATCTGGTCGTCAGCACGAGCGGCAACCCGGACAGCAACAGCCGACGGATGGCGCGGATTGCGTTCGCGCATCTTAAAAAGCTGAACGTCGCGCCGGCCTGGGTCGATCTTCGTGAGATGGAGTTGCCGCTTTGCGATGCCGATGCCTGCTACGGAACCGAGGGTGCGCAGAAACTGAATCGTGCGGTCAAAACCGCAGACGGCATCATTGTCGCCGCGCCCGTCTACAACTACGACGTGAGCGCGTCGGCCAAGAACATGATCGAGCTGACCGGCAGCGCGTGGGAGAACAAGATCGTCGGCTTCCTTTGCGCGGCCGGCGGCATGAGCAGCTACATGTCGGTCATGGCCTACGCGAACAGCCTCATGCTCGACTTTCGCACCGTCATCATTCCGCGGTTCGTCTACGCGACTGGGCACGCCTTCGAAGGCGATACACCGAGCGATCCGAAAATCGTTGAGCGTATCGAGCAGGTGGCGGACGAACTGGTGCGTTTCACGAGCGCATTGCGGTGAGTTGAAGTCTTGAAGAAGAAGCCGTGACCTGCGGGCGTAGGCTCGCAATATTCGCCTAACGAACGATGGAGCTCTGGATCGGCACCTCAGGTTTTCAATACGCGGAATGGAAAGGCACCTTCTATCCGGAAGACATGCCGACATCGAAGATGCTGTCGTATTACGCGGAGCGTTTTAGCACGACGGAGATCAACTACAGCTTCCACCGCATCCCGAGCGCGAAGACGATCGAGGGGTGGTGGAAGGCGACGCCGGAGCGTTTCAAGTTCAGCCTGAAAGCGCCGCAGAAGGTGACGCATTGGGCGAAGCTGCGGGATTGCGGCGACACGTTGCGCTACTTCCATCAGGTGATCTGCGATCTGGAGAAGAAGCTCGGCTGCGTTTTGTTCCAATTGCCGCCGAGCTTGAAGAAGGACGCTGCGCTGCTGGAAGCTTTTCTCGCCGATGTGCCGGATGGAATGCGCTGCGCCTTTGAGTTCCGCGATGCGGCGTGGTTCAGCGACGATGTGTTCGAGTTGCTGAAGAAGAAAAACCTCGCGCTCTGCATCGCCGACAGCGAGAAGCTCTCGACGCCCGATGTCGCGACCGCAGATTACGGCTACCTGCGATTACGACGCGAAGATTATCAGGAGGCGGATGTCGCGCGCTGGAGCGAAGCGATCAAAGCGCGCAACGCGCAATGGTCTGACGCGTTCGTCTACTTCAAACACGAAGAGAGCGGGATCGGTCCGAAGCTCGCGCAGCAGATGATGAAGCTGCTCGCCTAACGAGTGATCGTCAGGCGGCGACGCGGCGCTTCGCTTTCACCAGCGTCGACGTCGAACGGCTGCCGTTCGAGCGTGTACCGCTGCGCTTCGGCTTCACCGCCTGATTCCTTGCCAGGCTCTCCTGCAAGACCTTCACCAAGTCGACGACATTCGTGCTGCGCACTGGCGCCGCTGGTTTATCGGCGATCACCTTGTCCTGCGCCTTCTGCTCGATCAGCTCCATCACCGCGGTGCGATATTCGTCGCGGTATTTCTCCGGTTCGAAATCGGTCGACATGCTTTCGATCAGCGTCTGCGCCATCGCGAGTTCCTTTTCGGAGATCGTCGTCTTCGGCGCGTTCAGCTCTTCCGGTTTCAGGATTTCCGAGGCGAAATGCATCAGATCGAGGGTCAGGAACAAGCCATCCGGTTTCACGCTCGCGAGATACTCGCGATTGCTGATTACCACTTTCGCGATGCCGATCTTACCGGTGCCGACGAGCGCCTTGTGCAAAAGCGCGTAAGCCTTTTCGCCGCCTTTCTGCGCCTCGAGGAAGTAGGGCTTGTAGAAAAACTTCGGGTCGACCTGCGCTTGCTCGACGAAGTCGGTGATGTCGATCGAATGCGTGGACTCGATCTTCACCTTCGCGAAGTCTTCGTCCTTCATGATGATGAAGCGGCCGCGCTCGTACTCGAAGCCTTTCACGATCTCCGCGGCCGGCACTTCCTTCTGATCAACCTCGGCGACCTTCTTGTATTTGATCGGACTGAGGTCGCTCGCGCGGAGCTGGCGGAAGCTGAGTTTCTCCTCGCGCGTGGCGGGATAAACGGAGATCGGGATGTAAACGAGCCCGAAGCTGATGCTGCCTTTCCAAATTGGTCTCATAAGCGAATGGCCGGATGCGGCGGATGAGCAAGCGAAGCGAGAATCGTGCGCAGCCTAACGACCTCGGGCGCCGGAGTCAATCATCGCTCTCGAGCGCGAGGCGCATGCGGGCGAGGGACGGCGGCGACCCGGGCGAAAAGACGAACAGATTCGTGTACTCCTCTTCGGCGATGTTGATCTGCGCGGTCGAGCCGAACGCCTTCAGGATTTCCGGGATCGTGTTCGAATGCCCGACGACGAGCGCGTTGCCTTGCGTCTCCTTCAATTTCGCGACCAGCGCGTTCGTGTCGTTCGCCGGAATGACGGTGACGTTGAGGTGCGTGGCGCGCGAGAGTGGCTCCGCCGTCTGCTGCGTACGCTTGAATTCCGTCGCGTAGATCGCGGTGATCCCGGCGTCCTTCAGCGTCGCGGCGAGCCATTCCGCGCGGCGCTGACCAGGATGCGACAACTCCGGATCCTTCGGATCACCCGCGCCTTTTTCGGCATGTCGCACGATGAAGATGATTGGATTTGCAGAGAGCGTTTGCGCGAACAAAAGGAAGGCAAAGCCGAGCAGAAATCGCCGAATCATGCGCAGAGGTTCTGATCGTCCGGTGGATTGCGCAACAGGCGCTTGATGTCAGCTTCCCCGATGCGTCGTGTTTTAACGTTGCTCATTTGCCTGGCCGCCGCGGCGACCACGTTTGCCGCCGAGAAGCGGAACATCACCGAGAAGGATCTCTTCAACTTCATCTGGATCGGCGATCCGCAATTGTCGCCCGACGGCTCGCGCGTCGTCTTCGTGCGGGTGTCGGTGAACGAGAAGAGGGAAGGCTACGACACATCGCTCTGGTCCGTCTCGACCGCCGGCGGCGAAGAACCGCACCGCCTAACGAGTGGCACGCATGACACGACGCCGCGATGGTCGCCCGACGGGAAGTTCGTCACCTTCATCCGCGCGACGGAGAAG
>JBJMWV010000069.1:0-3837 GCA_045809985.1 Chthoniobacterales bacterium
CATCGCCATCGGATCGCGCCGCACCTGGCCCAGTCCGCCGACCGCAGCGGCCGTCATCTCCGAAGCCATCGTCGCCCCGATGTACGTGCCGTGTTCCCAATCGCGCGCTTGAAAAACGAGAGGCATCGTATCGCTGCGGCGACCGCCGAAGATGATCGCGCTGATCGGCACGCCTTTGCCGTCTTCGACGTGCGGATCGAGGACGGGATTGTTGCGCATGGGCGTCGCGAAACGGCTGTTCGGATGCGCGGCTTTATGTTTCGAGTCGGGCGTCCACTCGTTGCCTTTCCAGTCGATCGCGTGCTTCGGCGCCGCGCCGTCTTTGCCTTCCCACCAGACATCGCCGTCATCAGTCAGCGCGACGTTGGTGTAGAGCGTGCCGCGCTGAATGGATTTCATCGCATTCGGGTTCGACTTGTAGCTCGTGCCTGGAACGACGCCGAAGTAGCCATTCTCCGGATTCACTGCGTAGAGGCGTCCGTCCTCGCCGATCTGCATCCAGGCGATGTCGTCGCCGATCGTCGTGACCTTCCAGCCCTTGAAATGCTCGGGCGGAATGAGCATGGCGAAGTTCGTCTTCCCGCAGGCGCTCGGGAACGCCGCCGCGACGTAATGCTTCTCACCTTCCGGCGATTCGACGCCGAGAATGAGCATGTGCTCGGCGAGCCACCCTTGCTGCCGCGCGAGATACGACCCGATGCGCAGCGCGAGGCATTTCTTCGAGAGCAACACGTTCCCGCCGTAACCAGAGCCGACAGACACGATCGCGTTGTCCTGCGGGAAGTGCGCGATCCAGCGGCGCTCCGGATTCACATCGAGCAACGAGTGCGTGCCGCGATTCCATTCGCCGTTCGTCTGCGACTCGAGCCGCTTCACCGCGACGTCGCCCATCCGCGTCATGATGCGCATGCTGAGCACAACATAGATCGAGTCAGTGATCTCGAAGCCGACCTTCGTCAGCGGCGAATCCGGCGGGCCCATGATGTACGGGATCACGAACATCGTCCGTCCCTTCATCGCGCCTTTCAGCAGGCTGTTGAGTTTGGTGTAAGTCTCGGCCGGATCAGCCCAGTGATTCGTCGGGCCTGCTTCCTCCTTCGTCGGCGTGCAGATGAGCGTGAATTGCTCGACCCGCGCGACGTCGTTCTGCTTCGAGCGATGCAGATACGAGCGCGGCACCTTCTCCTCGTTCAGCTTCAAGACGACGCCCTGCTTCTCCGCCTCGCCTAACAAGTAATCGTTCTCCTGCTCGGAGCCATCGCACCAGAAGATGTTCTCCGGCTCGGTCAGCTTCGCGACGTCCTTCACCCAATCGAGCACCGCCTGGTTGGTCGGCTTTTTGTCTCCGATTCCGCTCGGCGGGTGAATGGCGGGTGCGAGATTTTCCATAGCGTTTGAAGTTGCTAATGAGCCGAACGGCAAAAGGGGAGCGGTAATTTTGGCTGCCGCGTCCCGTTCTCCAAGAGAATTTTCGCAGATGCGGAAGGTGCAGCTTGCACCCGTGAAAGCCGCGCCGTTAATTCCCGCATGTTCGGAGTCACCACTTCCGACGACTACAAGCCGGTGACGTGGGTCGGTCGCTATCCGATCGATGTGACGACGCTGCTCGTCGGTGTGCACGTCGGGCTCATGATCCTGACCTGCTTCCTGTCTGCCTTCGGTTTCGCGGGCCTGCTCGAGCCGCTCGTGTTTCGCAGCACCGATGTCCTGACGCTCGGTCGCGTGTGGCAAATCGCGACCTACGCCTTTGTGCATCTGCCGTATTCAGCCGGCGCGCTGCTCTGGTTCGCGATCGAGATGTACATGCTTTTCGCCTTCGGACGCGAAGTCGAACGCTTCATCGGCCGACGCGGGTTCGTCATTCTCTACTCGCTGCTCCTGCTCGTTCCGACGCTCGTCCTGACGGCGGCTGGTTTGCTCGCGCCGTTTGGCCTCACCGGGTCAGCGACTGTGCACTTCGGCGTCTTTCTCGCCTTCGCCTGCATTTATCCGAACGTCGAGATGTTCATGCTGCGCATCCAGACGAAGTGGATCGCGCTGATTCTGGTCGCAATCGGAACCCTCGGTGCGATGGCGGTGCACGACTGGACAAGCATGCTCGTGCTCTGGACCACTGCCGCGGTCGCATTCCTCTATGTTCGCAGCCGCGGCGTCGGACCCGAGCTCGAATGGTGGAGCGCGATCAAAGAGAAGGTGCAGCCGAAGCCCAAGTTCCATGTCGTACCGCGCGAGCGGCCGCGTCGAACCGTCGAGCCGGAGAATGTGCATGAATCGATTGATCCGATACTCGAGAAGATTGCAAAGTCAGGGATCAACAGCCTGACGGCGAATGAACGGCGTGCTCTGGACCGCGCGCGTAATCAGCTGCTCAAGAACGGGAAGTAGCTCCGCTACTCGAGCAGCAGCGAGCCTTCGCGAAGAATCTGGACGAACTCTGTTGGCGTGGCGGCATTCATCAGCGCGTCGCGCGTTTTCTCTTCTCTCGTTAGGCGCGCGAGCGCACCGACGCAGACAAGATAATCCGTCACCATCCGCTGCGGCACAGCGATGTTGAAGATCAGCTTCGCCCTCTGACCGTCGTTGCCAAAGGGTACGCCCTCCGGGCTTCGTCCGATGCCTAACGAGATCTGCGTGACCAACTCTGTTCGCGCATGCGGAAAGGCCACACCGTTGCCGACGAACGTCGTCGTCGCGCGCTCACGTGCGAGCACCTGCGCGACGAACTTCTCCGGGTCGCGCAGCTTGGTATTCCCCGTCATCGTCTCGACAATTTCACGCAGCGCCGCCTCCAGAGTTTGCCCGCGCAGGTCGAGGACGACCTGCGTTTCGTCGAGCACATCAGCGAGAACGACAGCCATAGATGCGGAGGAAATGTTGGATTCTGCCGCTGATCGCAGTTATCGAGTTAACGACTCGCTCGTGGCAAACGAAAACACTCAGACCCCCAGCAGCGTTGAACGTTCGGTCTCCGTTCAGCGCAGCATCTACGATCCGGGCTACGTCAATGCGATGTCGCATTTCTATCGCGGCGAGCTCAGCCGCATCATGGTCTGGCGGCAGCGGCTCGATATTACGACGAACTGGGCCATCACCTCGAGCACCGCGATCATCACGATCGCGTTTTCGAATCGCGACGTGCCGCACATCATCTTCTTTTTCAATCTCGCGATCGTTTGGGGCATGCTTTGGATAGAGGCGCGGCGATATCGTTTCTACGATGCGTTCCGCGCGCGCGTCCGCATGCTCGAGGCGCATTTTCTCGTCCCGATGGTGATGGAAAATCGCGACATGCTGCAGGGCGAATGGAAGAAGCTCGTCTGCGAAGATCTCATCCTGCCGCGCTTCAAAATCAGCAAGCTGGAAGCGATCGGACGACGCCTGAAGCGCAATTACACCTTCATCTTCATCCTCATCATGGTCGCGTGGATCACGAAAATTTTTCTCCATGCGGCTGAGCCAATCGATACGCCGCTCGCTTTCTATCGCGCGCTTAGTGTGGGGCACATTCACTCGTGGTTTGTTGCGGTGATTTTTGCTGGGACCTTTGGGCTCGTCATCGGGATAACGGTTTACGTCGGCAAAAAGACGACCGGCGAAATCTCCGAGTTCGGCGCGCATCGTTCGCTCTGGAAAATTTGATGACGGCTTTTGAAAAACTGCGCGACGTCGTTGCGCATCTTCGGGCGCCGGACGGCTGCCCGTGGGACCGCGAGCAGACTAACGAGTCGTTAGTCCCGAGTTTGCTCGAGGAAGCCTACGAAGTGGCGCATGCAATCCGGGAGAGCGACGACGCGAATCTGCGCGAAGAGCTTGGCGATGTTCTCCTGCTTGTCGTGA
>JBJMWV010000070.1:0-7574 GCA_045809985.1 Chthoniobacterales bacterium
ACACTAATACCCAAAACTAACCTCATAACAACACGCGCATCTCGAACTGTTGGTCGACGCGAAGGTGAAAGCAGGAATGAGCGAAGAGGATGCGCTCCGCGCGGCACTCGTCGAACTCGGCGGCATCGAGCAGGTGAAAGAACAAGTGCGCGCCGGGCGAACAGGCTTCGCGCTCGAGACGTTCATGATGGATTTGCGCTACGGCTCGCGCGCGCTGGTCAAGAAGCCGGGCTTCACCATCACCGCAGTCGTTGCGCTTGCGCTAGGCATCGGTGCGAACACCGCGATCTTCAGCGTCATCAATGGCGTGCTCCTGCGCTCGCTCGCCTATCCGCATCCGGACCGGATCGTGATGGTTTGGGAGCGAAGTATTCCTCGCAACGCTGATCGGAACGTCGTCGCGCCGGCTAACTTCCTCGATTGGCAACAACAGAGCACGTCATTCGAGCAGATGGCGGCGGTCGCCGATCTGCGCGTGAACCTGGCCGGCGGCGCGGGCGAGCCTGAGGAGATCAAGGCACAATACGTCAGCCACGAATTCTTCCCCATCCTCGGCGTGCAGCCGATCACCGGCCGCTTCTTCCTGCCGGATGAAGATCGTGTCGGGAATGAGCTCTTCGTGATCCTAAGCTACCAGCTTTGGCAAACCCGCTTCGGCCGCGATCCGGCTATCGTAGGGAAGGAAGCGACGATCGGCGGACGGCAGCGCACGATCGTCGGCGTGATGCCGCCCGGGTTCCACTTTCTCGACAACGAGGTGAAAGTGTGGATGCCGCTCGCGCTCGATCCGGCGCTCGACTACCGCGGAAAATCAGGACGCTATCTGAGCACCGTCGCACGGCTGAAACCCGGCGTGACCGTGCGCCAGGCGCAGGCGGAAATGAGCGGGATCGCGCGGCAACTCGAGCAGGCCTACCCGAAGTTCAACACCGGCTGGACGGTGAACGTGCTTCCGGTTCACGAACAAGTCACCGGTGAGATCCGGCCGATCCTGCTCGTCTTGCTGGCCGCGGTCGCGTCGGTATTGCTCATTGCGTGCGCGAACGTCGCGAACCTGCTCCTCGCGCGCGCGGCGGCTCGGCAGCGCGAGCTCGCTTTGCGCGCGGCGCTTGGGGCGAGCCGGCTACGGCTCGTTAGGCAAATGCTCACCGAAAGCGTCCTGCTCGCGCTCACGGGAGGAGTCGTCGGTGTGTTCCTCGCCTACTGGGGCATCCACGCGTTGGTCGCGTTCGGCCCCGACAACATTCCGCGCCTGCAGGAGATCAATCTTGATCCACGCGTGCTCGCCTTCACTTTCGGCATTTCGCTCGTCACGGGCGTGCTGTTCGGACTCGTTCCGGCGCTGCAGGCTTCGCGCCCGGATTTGAACGACGCACTGAAGGAAGGCTCCCGCGGTTCCACCGGTGGCCGGAGCGGACGATTGCGGAATACCTTCGTTGTCGCCGAGGTCTCGCTCGCACTCGTGCTCCTGATTTGCGCCGGGCTTATGATCCGAAGCTTCATGCGGCTGCAATCGGTCAACACCGGCTTTGTGGCCGACAACGTCCTCACTCTGCGCGTGCAGTTACCGAAGAAGAAATACGCCGAGCCACACCAGGTCATCGATTTCTTCAAGCAGGCGCAGGAACGCATCGCCGCGATTCCCGGCGTGCAGTCAGTCGGCGCGATCAGTTATCTGCCGCTGACCGGACCCGCGGCTCGTGATGGTTTCAAGATCGTCGGGCAACCCGATCCCGCGCCGGGACAGGAGCCGCCGTGCGAAGTGCGCGTGGTCACGCCGAGCTATTTCCAGGCGATGGGCATCCCGTTGCTCAAAGGCCGCCTGCTCGATGACCACGACGGCAAAGAACCACATGTCCTGCTCATCAACGAGACGCTGGCGCGGCGCTACTTTCCGAATGAAGCGCCGGTTGGTAAACGCATCTCGGTCACGTGGTTCAAGGACGAGGTGGATGAAATCGTCGGCGTAGTCGGCGATATCCACGAAGGCGCGCTGAACAAGGAGCCTGAGCCCGCGATCTATTGGCCACATCCGCGCGAGCCGTATTCGGGCATGACACTCGTCGTCCGCGCGCAGGGCGATGCGGCGCGTTTCAGCAGTGCGGTGCCTAAAGAGATCCGCGCGCTCGATCCGGAGCAGCCGGTCGCTGATGTCCGCACGATGGAGCAGGTCATCGCGAAGTCGATCGCGCGTCCGCGTTTCAATACGCTGCTGCTCTCCATCTTCGCGGCGATTGCGCTCGTGCTCGCGTCGGTCGGTTTGTATGGCGTGATGAATTACTCCGCGACGCAGCGCATTCACGAAGTCGGAATCCGCATGGCACTCGGCGCCACGCGCGCTGACATCATGCGCCTGGTCGTCGGCAATGGAATGACGCTGACGCTGATCGGCATCGCGATTGGTGCGGCCGCATCATGGGGCCTTACGCGCTTGATGCAGAGTTTCCTCTTCGGGATCGGCACTACGGACGCGGTCACATTTGTTGGCGTGTCATTGCTCCTCATCGCAGTTGCTCTTGTGGCGAACTACATCCCCGCGCGTCGCGCGACGCGTGTGAATCCGACCGTCGCCTTGCGTTACGAGTAGCGCACGCTTGTCGCGACGGGCGTCTCCTTGATAGCCTCGGGGCCATGAAGCCCCTTCGCCTCAGCCTCTTAGCTGCACTGAGTTTCGCGGCAGTTATCCCGCAACTGCTGGCCGAATCCGAACCACTTCGCAACGACCTCGGCACCTACACGCGCAAGGTCACAACCAACAATCCGAAAGCGCAGAAGTACTTCAATCAAGGCCTCGCGCTCATCCACGGATTCAACCATTCGGCTGCGATCCGCTCGTTCCAGGAAGCGGCGAACGCAGATCCCGATTGTGCCATGGCACACTGGGGTATCGCGCTTGCCGCCGGTCCGCACATTAACTACCCGCTCGTCCCGCCACCGATGGCTGAGCTCGCGTGGAGGGAACTGACGCTCGCGCAGCAGCACGCCGATAAGTGCACACCAGTCGAGAAGGCGTTGATCGACGCGCTCGGCAAACGCTACGCTAACCCGCAGCCGGAAGATCGCAGCGCGCTCGATCACGCTTACGCCGATGCGATGCGCGAAGTCTGGAAGCAATATCCGAAGGACCAGGATGTCGGCGCGTTTTTCGCCGAGTCGATGATGGATCTAAGTCCGTGGAATCAGTGGACGCACGAAGGCCAGCCGAATCCCGGCACGGAAGAAATCGTCGCGACGCTGGATGCGGTGATGAAGCTGAATCCGAATCATCCTTTCGCGAATCATCTCTACATCCACGCGGTCGAAGCTTCGCCGCATCCGGAGAAGGCGCTCGTCGCGGCCAATCGGTTGCGCAACCTGCAGCCCGGCCTCGCGCATAACGTGCATATGCCGTCGCACATCGATATCCGAACCGGTAATTGGCAGAAGGCGATCGACACGAATGCGAAAGCGATCGCCGACGACCACAAATATTTTGCCTCGTTAGGCAGCAAGAATCCCGGGCTGATTCCGTTCTACGCCGCGCATGATCATCACATGCTCGCCTACGCCGCGCTCATGACCGGCCAGAGCAAACTCGCAATGGAAAAGATCCGCGAGTTGATCAAAGAAACGCCGCCCGAATTTGTTAAAGCTGCGGCGCCGAAAGCGGACGCGTTCCTCTCGTTGCCGATGGAAGCGATGGTGCGTTTCGGGCAATGGGACAACGTGCTTGCCGAACCCGACAACTACCCGGAATTCACGCCCTTCTCGCGCGCCTTCCATCACGCGGCACGATCAATTGCCTACGCCGCGAAAGGCGACACTCAGAACGCGCGAGCTGAGCAGACCAAGTTCAATGAGCTTGCACAGCAGGTGCCGAAAGAGACGGAAGTCGGCAACAACACATCGGCCGACATCAATGCGCTCATCCAAAAGATGCTCGACGCCGAGATCCAAGTCGCGGACGGAAAAACGGAGGAAGGCATCGCCGGTTTGCAGGAAGCGCTCAAAATGGAAGACGCGCTCAAGTACGATGAGCCGCCGGCGTGGATGATTCCGATTCGCCACTCGTTAGGCGCGAACCTGATGAAGGCCGGCCGCTACGCTGACGCGGAGGAGGTCTATCGCGACGACTTGAAGCGATTGCCGGAAAACGGCTGGTCGCTTTACGGATTATCGGAAGCGCTGAAGGCGCAGAAGAAACCCGAAGCTGTCATGATGAAGGCGCGCTTCACGAAGGCGTGGGCGAAGGCCGACATCAAGATCAATAGCTCTTGTTTGTGTCGTCCGTTTGACACGGCTTCTCGCTGATTTTCTTCCCTTTCAACAGCACATCAATCGAATCTGGCCGGCCGTTGACGAAGTCGACGTGCGTCAGGCCATCCGGAGTTTGCCTAACGACTCCTGGAATCGACAGCGCAGTCAGATACCAGCCGCGCGGTAGCACAATCGAATTACGCGGCCGCCCGAAGCCGCGATCGAAAACGAGCTCGTCACCTTCGAGCCGATAACATTCCGGCGCGGTGTAGGTCTCGGACATGCGCAGCCGGATCGACTGCCCTTTCTTCACCGCCGGAAAACGAAAGACAACAACCTGCTGATCCGGAGCGACCTTCTCTTCGCCCGCGTCGACCTTCGCGTCCTTCAACTTCGCACCGGTCAGCACATCGACCTTCAACCCTTCGCCTGTGTCGAGAATCTTCCCCGATGGCTCCGAGACTTTGCTGCCGGTGCGCACGACGTTGAGATACTTGTCCGTGCCTTCACGCGCTTCGGTGTAGTCGTGCGAAAGGCTGAAGGCATGCGTCTCCGGCGCCTGTAGATAATAGATGATATCGCGGTCCTGATGCGCACGTTCGCTGAGTCTCGCGCGCTCCGGCGGACCTTGCTTCGGCGGCGGCTCCCAACTGCGCGCGTCCGTTAACGCGCGCGGCTTCGAAGTCTGCGCGCCGGGCACAGCTTTCAGGATCAACGCCGCCGGTCCAGGCGCCTGATGCATGAAGCTGATCCGCGTCCGTCCATCGGCATCGCTGAGAACTTGCGACGGCACATTGCATTCACTCAGGCGATAACCGCTCGGCAGCACAACTGCATTTCGCCGAATGCCCAGCGGCCGCTCGAACACGATCGCGTCGCCCGCCGTGCGGTAACTCTTCGCATCCTTGTAATTCTTAATGATGCGAATCCGCGCCTGTCCTCCGTCGGGCGGAATCGTCCGCGCCAGATCCACGCGAATGTAATCCGTGTCCGCATCGGCATCGCTGAGCCCGCTCTCCTTCGCCTGCGCGCCGCTCACCTGCTCGAACTTCAACGGCTCGCCCGTCATCATGTCGAAGACGGCTTCGTCGCTCGCCACACTACCTTTGCGGATCGGATTGAAGAACGCCTTCGCGCCCGACGTCGTCGCGGTCACTTCATAGGTGATCTTGAACGAGGCCGTCTCCGGCGCGAGCAGCTCGTAGAGCGTGTACTCGTCCTGCTCGCTTTGCGGCGCTGCTGCGTGCGCGAGTTGCGCCAGGAGAAGAAGAACAACCAGCCGGTGCATCCTTCGGGCCTAACGAGTGGCGGCGGTCGCTTCCTTCCAGGCAGCGTTTCGCGCGCGCGCTTGTTCGTGCGGAGTCCGCTCTACTCTCGCGAAAAGATTGTAGCGCGGATCGAAGAGGAACTGCATGAGCAGGCGCGTCCATGAACTGTGGAAGCGCAGCGTGTCATAGAACTCCGGCGCGAGCGCGCGCAACCTGGGCAGGTTGTTCCAGGGAATAGACGGGAAATCGTGATGCTCGTTGTGGTAACCGACATTGAGCGCGAGACGATTGATCGGGCCGTAGTAGCTGAAGGTCTCCTGGTCGGCATCCATCGTGTAATGCTCCTGGATCCAGCGGGCACCGACCGGATGCAGCCCGATCGAAAAGAAGAACGAGAAGAGCAGATAACAGAATCCGGCCCACCCGCAGAGATACACGATCGCCACACTGAAGGTGATGGCGCAGAGCAGATTGATGAAGATCCAGCGGTTCCACATCGTGATCGCCCTTAGCCGCGGCGGCCGTGTTAACTGAAAGACCGGGAAGAACAGGAGCCAGATCGTTTTGCGATACCATTTGTCGCCCACCAATCGCGCCTCCCACCGATTCGCGATATCTGCGTCGAGCTCGTAATCGCCCTGATGTGCGTGGTGCTTGAGATGATAGACGCTAAAGCCGACCGCGCCGGGGAGGATGTTCGGCAGGTCGGCGAAAATTGCCACGAACTTGTTCAGCGTCCTGTTGCGGAAGACGAGATTGTGCGTCGCATCATGAATCACGACGTACATGGCGTGGTTCGCGAACGCACCGACGCCGTAGGCGATGAGCAAGCTGAGCCACCAGTAGCTCCAGCCGAGTCGTCCCATCTTCCACGCGATCGCGCTTTGCCCGAGCACGACCGCCAACGCGATGAGTGCGGTGTGGGGATTCCGTCCGAAAAGGGCGCGCACTTCAGGATGCGCGCGCAGAATCGCACGCGTGCGCTCCGGATGCGGCTGGTCCAGCTCCGAGTAATAGAAGGCTTCTTGCAAGGGGCTCCGGTAAGAAAGTCGTGCAACTTACCGAAATCGCGCCGGTTTTTCGCGCAGAAAAAAATGTGCTCGTGAATTGTCGTTGCTTAGACGAAAGCGCGCGACGGCGACGTCTTGCTGGAGGGCAGGTGCCCTTCGCAGAAAAAGGAGATTCAATATGCTAACTGATCTTCGCTTCGCGCTTCGGCAATTGCGCAAATCGCCGGGTTTCACGTTGCTCGCCGTCCTGACGCTCGCGCTCGGCATTGGATTAAACGCGACGATCTTCAGTTTGATTCACGCGCTCTTTCTCGAAGGGCTGCCGTTCCACGAACCTGCGCGCATCGTGCGTTTCTACGGCGAGTCGAAGGAGCGCCAACTCAATCAGCTCCCCTACTCCGTTCCGCGCGTCATGCATTACCGCGACGCCGATACCGTCTTCACGGCGGTCGCGGCGGACAATCAAGTTGGCGCGACACTGACCGGTCTTGGCGAACCGGCGCAGCTCAATGCTGCCGCAGTGACGTGGAACTACTTCGATGTCCTCGGCGTGCGACCAATTCTCGGCCGCAATTTCCTGCAGCAGGAAGAAACGAACGCCGAGGTCGCGCTGATCACGGAGAGCTTTTGGCGCAAACGTCTGGCGAGCGATCCGAACGTGCTCGGTCGTAGCATCACGCTCAACGACGTGCCGCATACGATCGTCGGCGTGCTGCCGAACATGCCGGTGGCGTGGTTCGGTCCTGACTTCGAGCTCGCGACCGCGAAACCGTTCGTGCTCGGCGCGATGTCGCGCGAACGCATCATGAAAGGCGCCGGATTCCTGCGCGCCATTGCACGACTCAAACCCGGCCTAACCCTCGAACAGGCGAAAGCCGCGATGCCGTCGCTCGAGAACAGCTACCGCGCAGCATACCCCGGGAATGCTGACGTGAGCTGGACGACGGCGCTGGTTCCCGCGGCGGAAGATGTGAGCGGAAATCTGCGGCCGGCGTTCACGACGTTACTTGCCGCGGTCAGCTTCGTTCTCCTCATCGCGTGCACGAATGTTGCGAATCTG
>JBJMWV010000071.1:0-1900 GCA_045809985.1 Chthoniobacterales bacterium
CGGAGGTAACGCGCGAGATGCTGCGCGGCGGGGTTGATCTCATACAGCTGCGCGCGAAGAGTCACTCGTTACGCGAAATCGCAGAACTCGGTCGCGAGTTACACAACATCACTCGCGACGCCGGTATTCCCCTGATCATCAACGACCACGCCGACATCGCTCGCGACATCGGCGCGGAAGGCGTGCACGTCGGCCAGGACGACCAATCGATTGTTGACGTCCGCGCCGTAACCGGCGCGGACTGCATCATCGGCAAATCCACCCACAGCCTACCCCAAGCCGAAGCCGCCGCGCTCGAGGCGTCCGATTACATCGGCTTCGGCCCGCTCTTCGCCACGCCTACGAAACCTGATTACGTGCCGATCGGCCTAGACGGAATCGCGCGCGTCCACGAACTCGTTAGGTTCCCGACCTTCTGCATCGGCGGGATCAAGCTCGAAAATCTCGCGCAAGTGATCGCTGCCGGCGCGCAGCGCGTCGTGATCGTCTCCGGGTTGCTACAAGCGCGGGATGTCGCTAGTTATGCGCGCGCCTGCAAAGCACTCCTCAACCGAAACTCAGAAGATTCCCAATAGCATGTCTGTTCTCATCGTTGGTTCCATCGCGCTCGATACCGTCAAGACGCCGGTCGAGGAACATGCCGATCAGCTCGGCGGGTCTGCGTCGTATGCTGCGCTCGGGGCGAGTTTTTTTTCCCCGGTGAAGTTGGTCGGCGTGGTGGGGGATGATTTTCCGGAGTCGGAATTCGCGTTTTGGAAGTCGCGCGAGATCGACACGGAAGGCGTGCAGAGCGCGAAAGGGAAGACATTCCGTTGGTCGGGTGAATACGCGTGGGATTTGAACACGCGGGAGACCCGCTCGGTTAACCTGAATGTCTTCGAGACCTTTCGCCCTGATCTGCCCGCGTCGTATCGGAACTCTGAGTTCGTTCTGCTCGCGAACATCGCGCCGGCGTTGCAATCGCACGTGCTCGATCAGATGGAGAAGCCGCGGTTTGTGATCGCGGATACGATGGATCTCTGGATCAACATCGCGCGGGCCGATCTCGATGCGCTGCTGCCGCGGGTCGATATGCTGATCCTGAATGACAGCGAGGCGCGCGAGATGACGAAAGAGACGAGCTTGATCAAAGCGGGTCGCAAGATCCTGAAGGCTGGGCCGAAGTATGTCGCGGTGAAGAAGGGCGAGCATGGCGCGTTGCTCTTCGGCGAGAATGATTTCTTCAGTTGCGGCGCTTATCCGCTGGAAGACATCCACGATCCTACGGGAGCAGGGGATACATTCGCGGGCGGGGTGGCTGGTTATCTCGCGGCGAGCGGTGATTTGAGCTTCGCTTCGTTTCGGCGGGCGCTGATCTACGGCAGCGTGGTCGCCAGCTTCAACGTCGAGGCCTTCAGCATGGACCGCCTTCGCACTCTGAAGCAGCAAGAGATCGAGGAGCGCTATTCGGTCTTCCGCGCGATGAGCCAGTTCGAAGTGCACACGGCGTCTTGAGACAGTTCGTTAGGTTATTTGCCTTAACGCTCTGCTTTCTCGCGAGCCCGCTGCTCGCACATGGGCCGTGGCAGGTAATTCCGAACTGCCGACTTGTACCTAACGAATCCAACGACGGCGACAGCTTCCACGTTTACGCCGCGGGTCGGGAATACATTTTCCGGCTCTACTTCGTTGATGCACCGGAGACGGATGAGTCGTTCCCGGATCGCATTGACGAACAGGCGAATTACTTTGCGCTGAATCACTCGCAGACGGTTCAGCTTGGCAATCTGGCGAAGCAATTCATGAAGGAGAAGCTGGCACCGCCGTTCATCGTGCGCACATGTATGCAGGATGCGCTTGGCCGTAGCGTGCTCGAGCGGTTCTACGCCTTTGTCGGGACGAATGACGGCGATCTCGGTGA
>JBJMWV010000072.1:0-6601 GCA_045809985.1 Chthoniobacterales bacterium
GCGGCCGCGAATTGCGACTTCAGCCGTTCGCCGAAACGCAGATCGTAGAGCGCGAAATCCAGGCTGTGCGTCGCGCCGCGGATGAAGTCCGCGAGCCACGCCATGACCAAGTCGGCTGTCTGTTCGCCTTCGGCGAAAAAGAAGACTGACAGCGAATCCGTCATCTCGAGCGAAACGCAGCGAAGTCGAGAGACCCAGCGGCTATCCTGAGTATCCGGTGACGGGCTCCCTCGACTTCGCTCGGGGTGACAGCGGGTTTGCGATCCATGACGCGCGGACTGTAGTGCATCTCGCGCGGCAGCGTGATTTCTGTTTTCGCGCCCGTTCTCGCCGCATTAACGTGGCGCGTGAGTTACCAGGTTTTCGCGAGGAAGTACCGGCCGCAGACGTTCGACGATCTCGTCGGGCAGGCGCATGTCACGCGCACGCTGAAGAACGCGGTCGAGCAAAACCGGCTCGCGCATGCCTATCTTTTCGTCGGGCCCCGCGGGATCGGGAAAACGTCGACCGCGCGCATCCTGGCGAAGGCGCTGAATTGCATTCACGGACCAACGATCAAGCCGTGCGGCGTCTGCGATTCGTGCAAAGAGATCACGCAGGGCAACAGCCTCGACGTGCTCGAGATCGACGGCGCGAGCAACAACGGCGTCGAGCAGGTGCGCGAGCTGCGCGACAACGTCCGTTACGCGCCGACGAAGGGGAAGTTCAAGATCTACATCATCGACGAGGTGCACATGCTCACTTCGGCCGCGTTCAACGCGCTGCTCAAGACGCTCGAAGAGCCGCCGCCGCACGTGAAGTTCATCTTTGCCACGACCGAGCCGCAGAAGGTTTTGCCGACAATCCTGAGCCGCTGTCAGCGGTTCGATCTGCATCGCATTCCGGCGAACCTGATCGCCGACCATCTGCAGTTCATCGCAAAGAACGAGAAGTTCACGCTCGATCCTGCGGCGTCGCACGCGATCGCCCGCGGCGCAGATGGCGGATTACGCGATGCCGAGTCGATGCTCGATCAACTGGTCGCGTTTTGCGGCGAGAACATCAAGGAAGCGGACGTCCTGAACGTCTTTGGATTCACGAGCGAACAGACGGTCGTGAATTTTACCGATGCGATTCTGCGCGGCGCGACCGCGGAGGCGCTCGAGCTCCTCCACAGCGAAGCGGGAAATGGGAAGGACATGATGAAGTTGATGTCCGACTTGATTGCGTATCTGCGCGACTTGCTAGTCTTCAAGGTGAAGCCGGACGCGGTCGCGGAAGATTTGAACCCGGAGCTGCGCAGCGCGCTCGAAGCGCAGTCCGCGGCGATCGAAACGGATCGGCTGCTCGAGTTGATCGATCAGTTCGCCGGCGCGGAAGGCCGGATGAAATGGGCGCCTAACAAGCGGTTGCACTTCGAGGTCGCAGTCATCAAAGCCATTCAGACGCTCGGGCAGATGACGCTGAACCAGGTGATCGAAAATCTGTCGGCATTGCGTGACGGGAAGACACCCAAGAGCGCTCCGCAGCCGGCGGCTAAACCGGCTGTTAGGCAAACAGCTCCTGCACCCAAATCGGCAGCGGAAAAGCCGCGAGTTCAGGAAACGAAAGCCGAACCTCCTGCGCCTGCCGAAGCTCTCGTGACGAACGGCAATGCTCCAGTCGATTTCGATTCACTCTGGCAAAATGCGGTCGCGCAGATTCGTGCGCGCCGTCCGCTCATTCAGAGCTGGATTGAATCGGCAAAGTTGCTCGGCGAAGAAGGCCGCTACCTCTTGTTAGGCTTTCCGCCGGAACAAAAGACCGTCATGGAATCGATCTCCACACCGCGAAATCGCGAATTTCTAGAGGGCTTGCTGAAAGAGCTCAGCGGGCGCGCTTGGAACCTGAAGTTCACTTTGAAGGATGGACTCGTGGTGCAGGCGCCGAAGGCGGAGGAACCTGAAAAGCCGCGTGAAAAACCTGCGGCGGCGGAGAATTTCAAAGACGATCCGCTGATTCGCGAAGCGCTCGAGATTTTCAAAGGCGAAATCAAACCCGTGACTGACTAACGACACTATGAATCTGAACAAGTTGATGAAGCAGGCTCAGAAGATGCAGGAGCAGATGCAGAAAACGCAGGCTGAGCTGGAAGAGAAGACAGTCGAAGTGCAGGCGGCGGGCGGGAAAGTGACCGTGGTCGCGAACGGCGCGGGCGATGTGGTTTCTATCAAGATCGACAAGCAGATCGTTGATCCGGAAGACGTGGAGTTTCTCGAGGAAGCAGTGCTGAGCGGAGTGAAGCAGGCGATCGAGCAGGGCAAAGAACTCGCGCAATCCGAGATGACAAAGATCACCGGCGGGTTAGGTGTGGCCGGACTGGGGTTGTAAGTGCTGGCTGGCTTACGCTAACTGACCGCTCGGTAGCGTAAATTGTCTTGGCAAGGCATAGGTGAACTGCCTATAAGCCCGGACATGACATCCCCCCAGTCACCACAAACTAGCTACTTCCAACGCCGTCTCGGCGCCTACTCTACTCTCGCGGCCGGGCGCGTGCGCCGTAGCGACAGTGCCAACTGACGCGGACGCAAATGTCGTCTACAGCGGTGCAATCAACTCCTCAGTTCCCGCAACGGTCACCGGCGAGTTTATTAATCTTACGACGTTCCAGGTCGGACTTACTTACGCGGCGGTAAACGGCGGGAATACCAGCGCGCCGGCTTTGAACCTTTGGGGGACAAGCGCGTTTCGCGCCTGGCTCTATCCAACCGCGTCTGCGGTGAATCGATTTGTCTCCGTCGGGGCAAACCCTGCAGAGCTTGTCGCTGGTGCAGTAATCAACGCCGCCTCGACCTTTGGAACAACGACTATGCCGAGCGCGCTTGTTCCCGGTGGCGCCTGGGTAGGCGGGACGACAGGTTACCTCGGCTTCAAGTTCCTCAGTGGAGCGCTCACGCTTTACGGGTGGGCGCAGATCTTTGTTCCGACAGGGACGCCCTCGAGCACCAATCAGATGGTGCTGATCGACATGGCATTCGAAAACAGCGGTGCTGGTATCCTCGCTGGGCAACAGGGAAATTTGCCGAGCGTGCCGGATTCGAGCAACACACTCCTACTGCTCGCCGTCGGATGCGCGGCTACAGGTGCGCTCGCGTGGCGCCGCCGGACGGCCGCAGTGTAACTAACAAGATCGATTCCATTTGAAACGGCGGCGGGTTCGATCCCGTCGCCGTTTTGCTTCAATGGCCACTGCTCCATCGCGCAAAGTTGTTCTCATCGGCTGGGACGCAGCGGATTGGAAGTTCGCCTTGCCACTCTTAGAGGCGGGTAAGCTTCCGGCTCTCGCCGGCTTGGTTGAGCGCGGAGTAATGGGCAACCTTGCGACGCTCCAGCCGCCGCTCTCGCCGATGCTCTGGACCAGCATCGCGACGGGCAAGCTGGCCGATAAACATGGAGTGCTTGGGTTTCTCGAGTCCGACCGGCTCAACGCAGAGAGCGGCGTGCGGCCGGTCTCCGCTCGGTCTCGCCGTGTCAAAGCGCTCTGGAACATGCTCGATCAGCGTAGTCTCGATGCGCATGTGATTGGCTGGTATGCGAGTCATCCAGCGGAACCACTCCGCGGTGTCTCTGTTTCCGATCGCTTCTTTGAGCCGCAAAGCATCACGTCCACCGAGCAGTGGAAACCGCCGGTCGACTCGGTTGCGCCAGATGAACTTACCGTTTCGCTAGCTTCACTCGTCGTCAATCCGCGGGAGATGACCGTCGCGCAGCTCCGCGAGTTCATTCCTTCGCTTGAGCAGATCGATCCACGCACCGACGAGCGACCGTTCCTTCTCGGCCAGCAACTCGCGCGGGCGGCTTCTGTGCAAGCGGTTGCGACCGCCGTTCTCGAAAACGAGCCGTGGGATTTCGTCGCGGTTTACTTCGACACGATCGACACCCTCGGGCACCACTTCATGCCCTACCATCCGCCGCGCATGAACGGCGTCTCGGAGCGTGACTTCGCGCTCTACCATCGCGTCATGACAAGCGTCTACGTCTTCCACGACCTGATGCTCGCCCGCCTGCTCGAGCTCGCCGGGCCTGACGCGACGGTGCTCCTGGTCTCGGATCATGGATTTCATTGCGATGAACAGCGCCCGCCAGTCGCGAATACCGATCGGCCCATAGCGCTCGACGCCGCCTGGCACCGGCCGTTCGGGATGATCTGCGCCGCTGGTCCCGGGCTGAAGCGCGATGAGCGGATTTACGGTGCTTCAATTCTCGACGTCACGCCGACGATTCTGACGCTCTTCGGGTTGCCGGTCGGTGAAGACATGGACGGTCGCGTCATGGCAGATGCCTTTGAATCGCCGCCGCAGATCGCGCGGATCGTCACATGGGAGAATGCCACCCCCGCTCAAGTTTCCGCAGCAATGCCCGACGCGAGGAGGGACCGCACCGTGATCGATCAATTCGTTGCGCTCGGCTACCTGCAACCGCTCTCGCCCGATGCGGAGCGAAACGCCGCGCGCGCGGAATCGGAGAGCGAGTTCGCGCTTTCCGTTGTTTATCTCAGCACCGGACGCGCGGCGCTCGCGTTGCCGTTGCTCGAAGCGCTTCACGCAAAGCAGCCGGATGACGAGCGCGCGATATTGCAACTCGCGCAATGTCTGCACGACACCGGGCGCGCGGCGGATTGCGCGGCGCTGCTGCAGACGCGCTCACAGGAGCGCAGCCACGCGCCGGCACTTCGTGCGGTGCTGCTCGGCTCCGCTATGCTCGCGCTCGGCCGCGCGGCTGAAGCCGAGCAGCATTTCGCAGAAGCGGAAGCGCTCGCGCCTAACGACCCCGCGACGATCGCGCTGCGCGGTGATGCGTTTCTTGCGCTGCAGAAATGGGAGGCTGCGGCCGCCGCCTTTCAGCGCGCGCTCGCGGTTGATCCAGACAATGCGCACGCGCACAACGGTCTCGCCGTCACACATCTACAGAACCGCCGTTTCTACGAAGCTGCCCAGGCGGCGCTCGATTCAGTGCAGCGTTTGCACTTCTTCCCCGCCGCGCATTTTCATCTCGGCGTGGCGCTCGCAGGAATGGGCGATCACCGGCGCGCGCTCCAAGCGTTTCAAACGAGCCTGACAATGGCGCCGGGTCACCGCGAAGCGCACCGCTGGATCGCGAGTTTGCACAACGCGCTCGGCAACTCTGCCGCCGCGCAGCAGCACCTTCACGCCGCGAACGCGCCGCTTACGTAGGCGTGCGCCTTTCCCGCTGGTGTTTCTCGTAAACGCAGACTTCACGAACGCCGCTCACCCGCATCTCCGCCGCGAGCCGGTCGTAATTTTCGCCGAGCTGCACATGCGAGTGCGCGTCAGACGCGGTCGTGAATAGAATTCCTTTCGCTAACGCAAGCTGAACAACACTCGCCGACGGATACATCTCATTCACCGGCTTGCGCCATCCTGCGGTTGACAGCTCGATCGCCAGCGCGCGTGACTTGATGAAGTCGAGTGTTTCATCGATCAGCGCGCGCACGTCGCGATGCGGCCGATGACCGTGAATTTTCACGAGATCGATATGCGCTAAACAGTCGACCAAACCGCTCGCAGCAACCTCGCGCACGCGCGTGAAGTAATCACTGTAGATCGCGTCGATCTCCCGATCCGCAAATTGCTTCGCTCCGTCCGGCACGCTGTCGAACATCTCGTTAGGCGAACCGAGGAAGTGGACTGAGCCGAGGACGAAATCCAGCTTGTCCCAGTTCGTTTCCACCCACGCGCGTCCAGCGGCTGAATGCACGGGATCGTTGTCGAGTTCTATTCCCGCGCGGATCTTCACGTCAGGATTCGCTTCACGCAGCCGCTCGATTTCATCGAAATCGACACCGGCGTGGTAGCGATCGTGATCGGTGAAGGCGATGTCGCTTAATCCTTTCGCGCGCGCGCTGTTCACCCACGGTTGCAACAGCTCACGCGTGTAGCGCTGCACGCGATGTCCTTGCGGATGCGTGTGGTAGTCGGAGAAAAGCACTCGTTAGGCTACGGTGCGGTCAGGAATTTCTGCTGCACGCGCAGCTCGGGATACTTCGGGAAGTAAACTTCGCAGGTGAAGACCTTGTTCGCTGCGAGCTCCCGCGTGGCGATGGTCTCCGCATATTCCACGTGTTCCTGCGGGTTAATCATGATGCTCGCAGGCTCATCCGAGAAAGCGTGGTTGTCGCTCCACGCCGTCAGGACCTTGCCCGCGGCATTGAGCAGATAAATCTCGAATCGTTGCGTGCTCGGAAACTCGAGCGTGATCGGTTTCCTCCCTTTGTTTGTGAGGCGAATCGTCACTTCCATTTGCCTGTTCTCGGAAAGCTTGACGGGTTGCGGCGCCAGCCGAAGCGAAAGAGCGAGGCCGCGCAGCTGCGGATCTTTGTAGTCCGGTAACTGGTCACCGCCGCCGAAAGGATGCAGCATGCGGCTCATCCAGCCGCGCCGCTCTCCGCTGCTGTCTGTGTCCTGCGCAAACGCGTTCGCGCTCATGGCCGCGGCGATGAGCAACGGCACGAGGACGCGCTTCATGAGCGGGTATTCAGCGATGGTTGCAAATGGTGTCAATCCCTTTATGAATCGCGCATGCGTCGCCTGGCCGCAGCGGTTTTATTAGCGCTTCTCGTGCC
>JBJMWV010000073.1:0-5255 GCA_045809985.1 Chthoniobacterales bacterium
CGATGTTCCTCTTCCTCCGCCGCGCGGTGAAGACAGCGGAGAGCAACGGCGCATCCGCAATCATTTTCGAGATGAACACTTATGGCGGCCAGCTCGATGCCGCGGAAGAAATTACCAAGCTGCTCAATCGCACCACGCTTCCGACCTACACCTTCATCAACACGAATGCCGGTTCCGCTGGAGCATTGATCGCGCTCTCGACGAAATACATTTGGATGGCGCCCGTCAGTGCGGTCGGTGCTGCTGCGCCAATCATGTCCAACGGCGAAGATCTCCCGCGCACCGCACGCGAGAAAACCATCTCGTACTGGTCCGCGCTCATCCGCGGCTCGGCGACGCGCAACGGGCACAATCCCGATGTCGGCGAGGCCTTCATGAACAAGGACCATGAAGTGAAGATCGGCGACCACGTGGTGCACGCGAAAGGCACGCTCCTCACGTTGAACGCGCAGGAAGCAAGCGAGCGTTTCGATAACAAGCCGCTCTTCGCGGAGGGTATCGCCGATTCGATCGACGACGTGATCAAGAAAGCGAATCTGAAGGGCGAACGTGCCACCATCTCGCCGACAGGTTTCGAGCGCCTCGCCTTCTGGATCACCGCGCTCGCACCGTTGCTCTTGTTAGGCGGAATTCTCGGCGCGTATCTTGAATTCAAAATGCCCGGTGTGAGCCTGCCGGGAATCATCGCCGCGATTTGTTTCGCGCTCTTCTTCCTTGGCCACTACCTCGCCGGGCTCGCAGGCTGGGAAGTCGTCGCGCTCTTCATTCTTGGAATGCTGCTCGTGCTGATCGAGATCCTGTTCTTCGCCCACTCGACGATTGTTGTCGGCGTCGTCGGAGTGTTCCTCATGCTCGGCTCGTTGCTCTGGGCAATGATCGACCGCTATCCCGGTCAGACATTTTTCCCGAGCGGCGAAATGCTGCGCGTTCCGGTGCTGAACCTCCTCATCGCGCTCGTCGCCGCCATAGCCGCGATCGCGCTCCTCGCGCGGTATCTCCCGCGCACGAGCGTGTATCAACGCTTCGCGCTTTCCGCGGCGGCTCCTTCGGGCCCGTCACTCACTGGCGCCCGGCGCGAGTTCGCGACTTCGACGCACCTCGCTCCGGGCGCTGAAGGCAAAGCTGTCACGATGCTACGTCCGAGCGGCAAAGCGCGTTTCGGCGATCATGTCCTCGACGTTGTCACCGAAGGCGACTTTATCGCCGCCGAAACTGCAGTCGCGGTTGTCGCAACCGATGGGATGCGCGTGGTGGTGAAGGCGGCGGCCTAACGGTTGAGGTTCGGCATCAGCACTCGCGCTCAACGTTCGTCGGGTGACCGTGGCTCGACCGCGAGCGCAGTTATCACCGCGGGCGTATCAACGTAGTTCTGGATTCGCGTGATCAGTTGCTCACGCACTGTCCAAACATGGACAAAATCGCAGTCGAGCGCTTTCTTCGTCGCGTGCACAACGCCGACTACTCGCCCGACCACCGCGACATCTTCACCCGCCGGAATGTAGATGATCGGCTTCAGCTTGCTCGAGGTGTGTGCATGCACCTTTTCGAAGAATTCATGAAAGCCCGCTAAGCCATTGTAGATGCCGCCCCAGGGTAGCTCAGTCGTCTGACGAATCTCGATCTGCGGCGAAAGCAGCTGGTAAACGCGCGCGAACTCGCCGGAGTCGTACGATGCGTAAGTCTGACGCACGATGTCGAGCGGTTGCGGATTCACCAAGACACAATTAACCCCCGGCTACGACCCGAATGAATTCAATTCGGTCATCGTCTGCGATTCTGCGCTCGGACCATTCGCGGCGATGCAACGCGACGCCGTTGTGTTCGATCAGGACGCTATTCGGTTCCAAGTCGTAGCGTTCGGCGAGTTCGGAGATGGTTTCGGCACCGTGAGTTTCCGCGCGTTCGCCATTCAACCAGACGATCACGACGCGAGAAGACTCTGATCCCAGTCTTTCCAGACTGGTTCGAACCCGCGACCGCGCAGCAGCGCGGCAATTTCGCGCGGCGAACGTTCGTCGCTGATCTCGAATTGGCCGGTCGCGATGCGATCCACGCCGCCGTCGAACTCCGGCGCGACGATCCGACCACGCACCGTCATGTGCAGGTTTCCGCTGCCCTGATGGGTGTATCCGCCGGGCTCGGTGTGGCTGCCCGCGCTCATCATCGTGACGCCGAGCGGCACGAGCGCATCCCGCAACGATGCACGTTCGCGCGTGCTCAGAACGATGCCGAGTTGCGGAAACGTGACGCGTAATGCGCAAACCAGTTGTGCGAGTTCACGGTCGCTCATCGTAAAGTCGGGCTTAAATCCACCGGCCGCGGGTCGAAGTCGGGGCAGGCTGACGGTGAGCTGCGCTTGCCAGCAACGCTTGAGCAAATAGTCGACGTGCGCCGCAAGCGCGACGGCTTCGTTCTGCCACGGCGCGAGACCGAACAGCGCGCCGATCCCGATGCGGCGGAAGCCGGCATCGTAGCCGCGCTCGGGACAATCCAGTCGCCAGTTGAAGTCGCGCTTCGGGCCGGCGGTGTGCATTTCCGCATAGACCTGCGGGTCGTAGGTCTCCTGGTAAACGACCAAGCCTTCGGCGCCCGCCGCGACGACAGGCTTGTACTCCTCGCTCTCCATCGGGCCGACTTCGATTGAGATTGAGGAGAAGTCTGGCGCGAGTGCGCGGACGCAGTCGGCCAGATAAGTGCCGCTGACGAATTTCGGATGCTCGCCGGCGACAAGAAGGATCTGGCGAAAACCTTGCGCGGCGAGATGTCGCCCTTCTGCGATCACCTGATCGATCTCGAGCGTGACGCGCAGGATTGGGTTATCGCGCGAGAAGCCGCAGTAGCGGCAGTTATTGATGCACTCGTTTGACAAATAAAGCGGTGCGAAGAGACGCATCGTCCGCCCGAAGTTTTGCACTGTCAGACGTCGCGCGTTCTGCGCCATCGACTCAAACTCACAGTCAGTCTTCGGCGCGAGGAGAGGCTCGAAGCGCGCAACAGCGGCGCTTTTCTCAAGCGCGAGCTTGTCCAGGATCGGAGCGAAAGACATCAGGCCAATTTCGCGTCGCAGGCGGCGCGTGCAAAAAAGAAAACGCCGGGAACACATGCAGTGCTCCCGGCGTTTCTGTTTAAGCTTTTGGCGTTGCTTAGAACGCGAAGTTCAGACCAGTGCGGAACTGCCAGAAGTCGTTCTTGTGACCGTCGAGCTGGTTGAAGCTGACGTCGTTCGTCCAGCCGAAGTGCGGCGTGAAACGCGTTTCGAACCCGACACCATACTGGCCCATCAAGCGGCTATTCCCGTCATCTTGAACGAAGACTCCGTTGTCGTTCAGATGAATCGTGTTGCCGCCGCCCCAAATGCCGCCGATGCCGACCCAGCCGTAAGGCGCGAAGCGCGTGCACGGAATCGGGTAGCGGAAGGTGAAGGTCCCGACAACGCCGCCGGCGAAGTCGCCGCCGTTATCGAATCCCAAGCCGTCGAAGTCGCTGCTGTTGTGGTTATTCAACGACAGCCCGAAACCTTGGACACCAATACCGAAATAACGGTGGAAGAAGTATTTGATGTCGACTGCGCCACCCCAGGCGTGATCGACGCCAAGATAACGATCATTTTCCCAATTCGTTTTTGTGGGGGCATAGATGCCCGAGACACCGATGTCCCATTCACTGTCGGCATACCACGTCGGACACGGGGTCTGCGCCTGCACTTGCTTACTCGTATCCCTATAGGTTTCAGTGCCGGCAAAAGCGCCCGAGGCGAGAGCGGCCACTGCAGCCAAGGCTAAGGTTAGTTTCTTCATGTTTTCTCCTTTTGGTTAAGTCCGGCTCTTCGTCAACATGGAATGCGGCCGGTGACATTCCGAGGAACCGTCACCTTACCTCGGGGGCAAGCTGTGACCGGGCCGTAGACTGTAGTCTCCATACCCTGTTCGATTCCTTTTCGCCCGTCGTGAGCGAAGTGGTTGCCTGTATTTGTCGGCTAGTTCGGAAAATGTTCAACCCTAAGCTTTTAATTCTGCGCCGGAATTCGCGTCCGTGACGGTGAAGCGCTCGTGGTGATAGGACGGGTCGGCTCGAAACATGAGGCGACCGGCGTAGCGCCGTTCGAGTTCGACCAGATAATCTTCGTCCTCCTCCTTCAGCCGCTTCAGGACGTCCGGGTTCAGGATCACCCGGATGTCGTGCACGCTGTCCTGATATTTCCGCATCACGGTGTTGAGCATGCGATGGAGCTCAACGCTGGTTGTCATTGACGTTTTCACGACGCCGCGACCCTGGCAGTAGGGACAGTTCTCGTAAATCGAATCGCTCAGGCTTTCCTGCGCACGCTGCCGCGTCATCTCCATCAGCCCGAGCGGCGAAAGCGGAAGGACGTGGGTCTTGGCTTTGTCGCGCTTCAGCCGGTCCTTCATCATGCTGTAGACCGCCTGCTGATCTTTCCGGCTCTTCATGTCGATGAAGTCGCCGATGATCAGGCCACCGACGTTGCGCAGCCTCAGCTGGCGCGCGATCTCGTCCGCCGCCTCCAAGTTGGTCTGCAGGATCGTCTTCTCGACGTCGCGTCCGCCTTTGTTCCGGCCGGTGTTCACGTCAATCGCGACGAGCGCTTCCGTCTCGTCGATCACGATGTACCCGCCGCACTTCAGCCAGACCTGGCGATGAAACGCGTCCTCGACCTGCTTCTGCACGCCGAAGGTTTCGAAAACCGGTGACGCTCCGTCGTAGAACTGGATCCGGTTCCGTGAGCGGCGCGAGATTTGGCCGACGAGATTGTTCATTCGGTCGATGGCCTCGCGATCATCGCAAACGACCTCGTCGATTTCGTCCGTGAGGAAATCGCGCACGGTGCGCTCAACGAGGTCGGGCTCTTCGAAGACGCGCGAGGGCGCCTTGTCGTTCTGGATCGCTTCTGCCACGCGCTGCCATTGCTCGATGAGAAATGCGAGATCGCGCACGAAGTAGCGCGCCCGCTGTCCTTCACCCACGGTGCGGATGATCACGCCGACGCCTTCGGGAATTTCGAGCTGACGCAAAATCTTGCGCAGGCGATCGCGTTCTTTCGGATCCTCGATCTTCCGCGAGATGCCGCTGCGATCGCTATAAGGCATGAAGACCAGATACCGGCCGGCAAAGCTGAGATTCGTCGTGACGCGCGGACCCTTGCTCCCGAACTGCCCTTTCGTGACCTGCACGATCACTTCCGACACGACCGGATAGATTATTGGGATGTCCTACGCCGTGATGCGCTTCTTGTGACC
>JBJMWV010000074.1:0-2069 GCA_045809985.1 Chthoniobacterales bacterium
AACCGCCGCAAGTAGCGCAATGATCGCGACTACAACCATGATCTCGATCAGGGTGAATCCTCGTGTGCGTTGTTTGCGTCGGTTCATTGGAACTGGCTCAGTGGTAGCAGCTTTCTCGCCACGGTGTTGTTTCGTTTGTTTCTCCGCGGTGAACGCCCGGACTTTTTGAGCCTGGCGTTCGCTCCAGCGGGGTGGCTTATTAGTTGTAGGGAGACCAGAAGGTGGGATCGGTTTCAGCAACTTCCTCGCCAGTTAGCACCTGCCGCGACTGGAGAAGGCCGTGATGCTCGGCCGCTGCGAACCCTTTGCAGCAAACTTGTCGACCCTCCTTCTTTCCTACGCATAGTAACCGCGCCCATGAGCCTCGAAGTGAAGATCCCCGCCGTTGGTGAATCGATTACCAGCGGCATCGTCTCCGTCTGGCACAAGAAGACGGGCGAGCAGGTGAAGGCGGGCGATCCGCTCTTCACTCTGGAGACGGACAAAGTTTCGACCGAAATCGTCGCGGAAAAAGGCGGCGTGCTGAAGACGCTGGTGAACGAAGGCGACGAGGTGAAGATCGGTCAGGTGGTCGCGACGATCGACGAATCTGCGCAAGCCGCCACGCCTGCGACTCCGACGAAGTCTGAAGCAAAGCCGGACCCGAATCAGGCGGCGTCTCCGAAGTCCGGCGAGAAAAAATCGCCGAATGCCGATGTGCTCTCACCGGCAGTGCGGCGCGTCGTTAAAGAAGAACATCTCGATCCCGCGGCGATCATCGGCTCGGGCAAAGGCGGTCGCCTAACGAAAGCTGATGCGCTCGCCGCGGCAGACAATCGTCCAGCTCAGCGCGAAGCACGGGACCAATCAGCGCAGGCGCAGCAGTCGTCCAACGGTCGCTTCACGCGCAAGAAGATGTCGCCGCTGCGACGCAAGATCGCAGCGCAGCTCGTCATGGCGCAGCACACCGCCGCGATCCTGACGACGTTCAACGAATGCGACATGTCGGGCGTGATGAAGCTGCGCAAGGAGCGCCAGGATGACTTCACGAAGAAGAACGGCGTGAAGCTCGGCTTCATGTCGTTCTTCATCAAAGCGACCGTGGAAGGATTGAAGGCCGTGCCGGCGATCAACAGCCGGATCGAGGGCGACGATTTCATCGTCAACCATTTCTACGACATCGGTGTCGCGGTCGGCACCGAGCGCGGGCTGATCGTTCCGGTGGTGCGGGATGCGGACAAGAAGAGCTTCGCCGACCTCGAACGCCATATCGCGAACTACGCCACGAAAGCGCGCGAGGGAAAGATCACGATCGAGGATCTGCAGGGCGGCACCTTCACGATTTCGAACGGTGGAGTTTACGGCTCGCTTATGGGCACGCCGATTTTAAATCCGCCGCAGAGCGGAATTCTGGGCATGCACAAGATCATGGAACGCGCCGTGGTCGTGGACGGCAAACTCGAAGCGCGCCCGATGATGTTCCTCGCTCTGAGCTACGATCACCGCGCGGTCGATGGGAAAGAAGCGGTCACCTTTCTCGTGAAGGTGAAGGAGTGCATCGAAGACCCGAGTAAGCTCGCGCTCGAATCCTGAGCGGCGCGCATTCCGGAGAAATCTTATGGAATCATTTGATGTCGTAATCATCGGCTCCGGCCCCGGCGGATATGTCGCGGCGATCCGTTCCGCGCAGCTTGGGATGCGGACGGCGATTGTTGAAAAAGAACCGGAACTCGGCGGCACCTGTCTGCGCATCGGGTGCATTCCTTCGAAGGCGCTGCTGTCTTCGAGCGATCACTTCGCCTTCGCGAAAAAGGAGGCGGCGAAGCACGGCATCAAGCTCGACAACATCGCGCTCGATCTCGGCGTGATGCTGGGCCGCAAAGATAAGGTCGTGAAGCAGCTCACCGGCGGTGTCCGCGGCCTGATGAAGCTGAATAAGGTCAGCACGTTTCAAGGCGTGGGCACGATCACCGCGCCAGGCAAAGTTTCCGTTCAGCCTAACGAAGGCGCCGCGCAGGAACTTGAAGCGAAGCACATCGTCATCGCGACGGGCAGCGTTCCGGTGGAACTCCCCGGAATGAAGTTCGATG
>JBJMWV010000075.1:0-4893 GCA_045809985.1 Chthoniobacterales bacterium
CGCGGATTCTCTGCTGGACGGCCGACGATAAAGATGCCGCAGTCGTCGGGCAGCGCACGAAGCTCCCCTAGCACGTCGTCGGGCGCGATCTGCTGGCTGAACTGAGCGGATGTCATGCCGACGATAATCGACACTACGAACCCACCGACGCTCTTCACGGGGAAGCGGCCCTTCAGCCACCATGGCCCAGGCGTCCGATCTGCTATCACCTTGCTCCTGTATCGGAGGAAATTGACCACGAAAAACGGAAGCGCGACGGTCGCGCAGATAAAAGCGCTGTAAGTGACGACGTCGAGTGCGTGCAGCGTCTGCGGGTGCGCGTTCAAGGCCTAACGAGACACAAGATCAGCGACCGCGCGAACTGCGAGTGACGTCATGAGAAGAGAAAATTATGCATAAGCGCAAACCCGCGGTTCACTGCATCGCCTGGTTAGATCTCATTCGAACTTCCGCTCCGGATACATCTCTACAATCTTATCGCCAACAGTGTCGACGTCGTCCGAGTGAATGAATAGCTCGTGCCCTTCATGCGGCTTCGCAGCGGTGGGATCCCAAGCTGTCCAAGCTCTAAGGCGCTTTTCATCCTGATCATTGCGGACGAATTCGTATCTGACGGCAAGGCTGTCCAGCAGTTCGCCAACGCGCGCGGCTTGCGACGATGAGAAAACGCCGCAGTACGCCGAGCGGCGGTTGTAGTCATCGTCTGAAAGCGGCATAGCTGCGCAGAGATCTGACATATGATTATGTCGCCATTCTTGTCGTCATATCCAGCGTATTGGGCGACAAAGGCGACTTTTCGCCGGTTAGCACGACTTCTACCTTCCGCTGGTCCGGCGCGGGAGGACACACCGCGCGAATGATCACCTCTGCCCAGAACGAATCGACAATCCACTCCCAAAGTGCATGCTCGCCGATCGCAAGCGGAGGCCGACCGCGCCTGCTCGAGCAAATCTCTGCCGCGACCCGGACAAGACACTATTCGCGACGCACTGAGCAGGCTTATGTACATCGGACCCGCCGATTCATCTTATTCCATGGCAAGCGCCACCCGCTCGAGCTAGGCGAAGCGGAGGTCAGCCAGATGACGAGAGGCTGTCAAAAGGCAAGTGTAGTGTGGCGCATCTGCCTAGATCACCACCAGGCGACCAGCGGATTCGTGATAAAGTTGCGCCGGACGTGCAGCGGTGCGGTTGATGCGAGGCTTGTGCACGGGTTCGGTATGCAGTTCGTTTGTTGATGCCTAATTCGGTAACGCACTACACGTGGGAGCAGATGCCGAAGGAGCAGGTCTCGCCCATGCTCGACCGGCGCCTTATTACCGGTGAGCGGCTTATGCTCGCTCACGTTTATCTGAAGAAGGGTTGCATTGTGCCAAAGCACTCGCATCACAACGAACAGATGACCTACATTCTCGAGGGTGAACTGAAGTTCTGGATCGGCGAAGACGAAGGCCAGGTCATTCACGTGAAGCCGGGCGAGGTCCTGCACATTCCGCCGAACGTCCCGCACAAGGCCGAAGCGGTCGAGGACACGCTCGACGTCGATGTCTTCGATCCGCCACGCGAGGACTGGTTGAACAAGACTGATAGCTATCTGAGAAAGTAAGGACACGACGCTCGCAAATCGCGCTGCAACTTCGGGCGAGTCTAAGTCTGGTGATTCCGCAGTTGCCTCTCGATGGGATCAAGTCCAACCGACGGCTACTGTGCTAGGATTTGTACCAGAATGCCCTGTCGGCGATGGCGGAACTACTAGAGCTGTGCCAGGAACGTCACCGAAAACGCTGCATTCGCGGAATCGGAGCCGCCTAGGGTTGTCGACTACCACCCATACGTTCCACAGAACCACAGCGTTGTGCCGCTGGCGCAGTTCGTTCCGCTAATCGAAAGACCGCCCGCAGGCAGTAAGTGCGCGCTACCTTGCGAAATACGGCTCGTCGTCTGTCTTGCGACAAACTAAAGCGAGACGGCAGTCTAGTTGTAGGGCGACCAGAATGCGTTGTCCGTTACGTCTGAGAGCGCGTTCTTTGTCGCGGACGGCACGCTTGGAAGCGAATCGACTGTCTGCGGCCCGTAGGTGTTCCCGAAAAGGTCAGCGCCGGTGGTGTAGAGGTTTGTGCCCTTCTTCAGGTAGTTGGTCCAATCAGCGACGGCGACCGTGGAGCCGCTCATCTTGTTTGTCTCGATTGCGTACTGATCGACTGCTGAATCGATCAGCCGCAAATCGTTGATGATCCGGCTCGCCTGCGAGCGTTTCCGGGCGCGGAGAAATCCTGGCACGGCGATCGCGGCGAGTAGCGCAATGATTGCAACTACGATCATGATCTCGACTAGAGTAAAGGCGTGCGCCTGAGAGCGATTTGGCATTTTCATGGCACTCATTTAAGCAGCCGCCAAACCTGCTCCCTCGCGTCCAGGCCGCATGTTGATGTAAGGCCGCGTCCTACACGCAGGGTGTAGCCGTGGCCTTAGACGCACCCGGCGCCGTGCGCGTCTTCCCAGCGAGTCGCGGCGCGACGAAGCTCTATCGCCGTCGTCACGCCGAGCTTCTCCTTAGCGCGCGCACAATAAGCCTGCACCGTTTTCATGCTGAGGTGCAGTTGGATCGCGATTTCTGCGCTCGTTAGACCGCGACCGAGAAGACGAAATATCTGCAGCTCGCGATCACTCAGCAGATCGGTTTGCGCTTCGGCCGTCGGAGTTGCGGGAGAAGGTCGCGCGAGTTTTGTTGCCATCCGGGCGACGACTTTGTCGCTTAGGTAAACATTTCCCTCCAGAACGCGGCGAATCGCGGTCAGCACATTACGCGTCGACTCGCGTTTCATGACATAACCGCGCGCTCCAGCGCGCAGCGCTCGCTCGGCGTAAAGCATCTCATCGTGCATCGAAACAACGATGGTGGCGACCTGCGGCTGTTGAAGCTGCAGGTCTTTAATTAAGTCCAGACCGGAACTGTTCCCAAGCGAGACATCGATCAACGCGACGTGCGGCCGCGTCTTCGCAATGCCTGCAATTGCGCCGGCGTGATCCTCCGCAGTTCCGCAGGCCGCGAGATCTTCCTGTTGATCGATCAGTGAACTCAGCCCATCGCGCACCAGCGGATGATCATCGACCACAAAGACGCGACTCTTGCGCTCGAGATACAACGGCTTCATCCGATCCGTTCCACTCATGCGCGTTCCCCGCTCGTCTCAACCGTGCAAGACACCACGCTACCCCCAGCGCGATTGCGCCGAATGCTGAAGCTAGCACCAATTGCCTCGGCACCGTGCCGCATCATGCGAAGACCCAGCCCCACCTGCGAGTCTGCGGGGTCGAAGCCGATGCCGTTATCGAAGACGTTGAGCGATAGCTCCGCTTCCTCCTGATCGAGCTCTATGATGATGCGATCGGGCGCCGCATGTTTCCCGGCGTTTGCTACTGCTTCCTGCGCAATGCGGTAAAGCTGAGTTGAGACGCCGCGCGGAAGTTGTCGGGCCAAGCGCGCGTCCTCTTGGAACTCGCACTCAACTCCGAAGCGTTCGCGAGTAGCATGCGCGAGATTTTCCAACGCCAGCGTCAGGTCACTTCCATCAACATCCGGCGAGAAAAGTCCGCGCGCGAGGTTCCGTGTCAGATCGATTCCCTGCTCAATTAACTCTACGATTTTCTTCGCCTCATCCGCTTCCGGTTTCGAAGCTGTGGTGAGATGGCTCCAGAGAATTTGCGCGGAAAGGGCCGTTCCGGTGAGGTGCTGGCATATACTGTCGTGAAGATCGTGGCCGAGCCTGCGTCGCTCACGTTCCGTCAATTCGCTCAGTTCGTTTTGCAGCTTCGTGCGCGCGCTGATTTCCTTCTCAAGCGCCGCGGTTCGCGCACGCACCCGGTCATCCAGTTCGTTCAGCAACGCGCGCCACCCAGCCAGGAGCGACACGAACACAACATACGAAATAAGACCGAGCGCTTCGTTCCAATAACGCACCTGCGGAAGACCGGCTGCGAGGTCGGCGATGCTCGAGGTAGCGATGCTGAGAACCGCGAGCAATAGCCCGAAATCGCGCCCGACACACCAGACGCCGAGCGTGATCGGGATCAGGTAAACGACGAGCATCGTGTGCTCCGGTCCGGTCCAGTAATCAAGGAGGCCGACGAGGGCAATCCAACTCAGAGCAAGCACCACCACGGCGACGCGAGTGGTGTGATCGACCAGAGTTGCCGTTCTCAGTCGGCCAGCCGCCCAGCCAGACACGCGGAATGCCGGCGCTCCACGGCCATTGTCCCCGGGGCGCTCACGTCCGAAAAAAGAGGCTGTTGCACCAGCTTGCATTCGATCGCTCGAAAGAGCGATTCCCGTGCTAGGCGAGCCCGCGCTTCGGCGCCCCGCGGCGGCATCCGAAAAGGCGGAAGCTTCGAAGTCACCCCAAGGCGGCATGTCGCAGAGCGACAATCTATCTCGCGTAACCATCTCGGCCTTCTAGTGCCCGGGAGCGTAAAAGAAACGGGATAACAGGCCCGAGGACGAGCTCCGCCATGAAGTCACGGACGAGCTCGCCGCGCTACAAATGCTGGAACGCGCGGCGGCCGGGAAGGCGTAGGTTTGAAACCGATGAAAACCTTCTTCCTCTGCGGTGGCTTTCTGTTCTGCCTGCTCGTGTCCGCGCAGGGCGCCGAATCGAATGCCGACGAGAAAGAGGTCACCGAGGCTGTGCGCTCAATGTTCGGCGCGTTTGCGGCGGACGATTTCGCGAAGTTTCACGAGGTCGCTGCGGCAGACTTTTACGCCTTCGATGGAGGCGAGCCTTACAAGGGCGACGAATTGATCGAGTTGCTCAAGAAGCTGCACACGGGCGGGAAGACGTTCGTCTGGACGATCACTGAGCCAACGGTCCACGTGGAAGGCGAACTCGCGTGGATC
>JBJMWV010000076.1:0-10585 GCA_045809985.1 Chthoniobacterales bacterium
GGCGGCCAGGGGCTCGAAGGCGGTGGAGATCTCTTTGTAGAAAAGGTCGATTGCGTGCTCCATCTGTTGCTCGATGGCGCGCGTAAGTTCGGCGCGTTTTGTTTCCATCTCTGCCTCGTAAGTCTTCAGAATTTTCCGCCGCTGGGTGAAGGCGAAGACCGTCCCGAGCGCGGCGGCTGACGCAGCGATGATGCCGGTAACATCGGCGACGGACGCGCTGATCATCGCAGCAAGGATCGTCGCGATTCCGCCCGCGGCTACGACACCAGCAGGCACGCGCAACCAGGCTGCGCTTTCGCTGAACATCTTCGCGAGTTGTTCTTCGACGCCCTTGCCCGCGATGCGTTCGACTAACGTCAGCTCGATGGATTGCAACAGCTCGCGCCGCTGCCGGGCAAAATCAGGAATCGTTTTGCCGAAGTGCGTTTTCCCTTCCGAAGCGAACTGCGCTTCGATTGTGTCCTGCAGTTGCGGCCACAGGCCGCGCAGATCTGTCTCGAGTAACTGCACGGCATTCTCGACCTGCGGCTGCACCGTTTCGCGCAGCTTCTGCTCGATGTCGTGCTGGAAGTCCTCCTGCCATTCTGCGCGCTTAAAGATCAGGCGCCAGCTGTTCCAGAACGAGAGCCTTTCCTCGAGCAGCTTGGTTCCGTGCTCCGCACAATCGCGGCATGCGCGCTCCACACCGCGCAGAAATCCTGCGATCTGCCGCAGGGTCTGTTCTTTGCGCGCCTGGAGAAAAGTCGTGATGCGGCCGAGATGCTGTTCGTCGCGCTGAATGGTGGCGAAACTCGCCTGCACTTCCTCGGTAATCTCGTTCAGCATCAGACCGGCAGTGCGCCCGGTTGATTGCAGCTTCAACATGCGCGCGCTGCCTTCCGTCACCATCCGGCTGATTTGATTTTCCAGCGGTCGAAAATGGCTCTCGTCGAGCAGGCGTTCCTTATCCGTCGTGCTCGTTTTTGCGGCGAGCGCTTTGCGCGCGGAAACGGCGAAGATCGGCGGCTGGAAGCCGAGCCGTTGCAACGCCGTGTCTTCCAGATGGCGGCGAATAATGTCGATCTCCGCTTCGCTGCGCAGATCGGCTTGCTGCAGAACAAAGACGATGTTCTTGAGCCATTTCTTCTGCACGAAATCGAGCAGCTGCCAGGCGGATTGCGTCCACGGATTCGTCACCGAAAAGACGAAAAGCACGAGGTCCGAGCGGGGGATGAAGCTCTCCGTGATCGTCTGATGCTGTGCCACCATCGTGTTCGTGCCGGGCGTGTCCACGATGTTGAAGTCGCGCAAAAACTCGATCGGCAGATAGCGTTCGGTGAGCTGCGGTGAAACTTCGACCGTGCTGTCGCGTTCGCCGTATTTGAACACATAAACCTTGTCGGTCGCGGGCAGCACATCGACCTTCGCGAACTCCTGCCCGAAGACCGCATTCAGGAGCGACGACTTGCCCGCCTTTACTTCGCCGACGACAACGAAGAGCAACGGCTCGCGAATGTCTGTCAGCAGACCTTGCAGTGTATCGAGCGCCGCCCGATCGCGCCGCATCTCGGAGCTGAGCTTGAGCAATCCAGCCAGGGCAGTTTCGAGCTCGCTGCGAAGCTGCAGGTAATCGTCGGCAATCATGCCGCGCTATTTGTTCGGCGTCGCGGGGGCAGCTGCTGTCGCCGTTGAAGGCGAGGTGACCGGGATCGGCGTCGGAGCCCGAACCGCGGCCGCAGCTGGTTTTGGCGGAAGCGGTTTCGCCATTGCGAGGAGCTCGGTCACGGTCACGAACTTGAACCCCTTTGCTTCCAATTGATCGAACGTGTCTGGCATTGCTTCGATTGTCGGCGCGTGGATGTCGTGCGCCAGAATGATCGAACCGGGCTTCGCTTCGCTCACGATGCGATGGGCAACGACGCTCGGCCCGGGACGTTTCCAGTCAAGCGGATCAACATCCCAGAGAATGATGCGATAGCCGAGGCTCTCGTGAATCCAGCTCTTCTGTCGCGCCGTGATTGATCCGTATGGAGGTCGCATCAGCGTCGGTCGCGTGCCGATTGCGGCTGTGATCGCGTCGTCCGTCTTCTGCAACTCGCGACGCACGGCATCGTCGCCCATTTTGCCGAGATTCGGATGCGACCAGGAATGGTTCGCGATCTCGTGGCCTTCATGCACCGCGCGCCTCAGGATTTCCGGATGATCTGCGGCGTTCTGGCCGACGACAAAGAACGTCGCCTTCATGTGGTGCTTCGCGAGAAGGTCGAGAAGCTTCGGAGTCAGCGTCGGGTTCGGGCCGTCATCGAAAGTCATCGCCACGTACGGGCCGTCGACATGGACGTCGCTGAAAGTGATCTGCGTGCCCGCTGGCGACGTCGCAGCGACGGATGGACGCATTTCCGGCGCCGGTGATTCCGCCTGCGCTTGCATCGATTGCTGCGTGATTAAAATGAGTCCGGATAGGACGAAAAGCCGAAGCGAAAACATGAAATTGTGACGCAGGAGAGAAACTTCGCTGTATCTAGCAGACGGGATGCGCAACGCAAGAAACCCACAGGCGTGCCGCGTTCCGCCGGTTTCGCGACGCGTCCGAGTGTGGTTTGGTTGCCGGAGCAGGAGAAAGCCCGCACGGTGGCAATTATCCTGCTAGTACCGAAGGCAGCACACTGTGCCAAGCCAGTGGTGAGCTTCTCCAATTAATGAAGATTCTGCTCGTCGAAGACCACGCAGACAGCCGCCGCAATTTGCAACGGCTGATCGAACGCCGTGGGCATGAGGTGGTGGCAGTCGGCAGCGCCGAAGAAGCGGAACGTGCCGTCGCCGGAGAGACGTTTCCATTTCTCATCCTCGACTGGATGCTGCCCGGCAAGAGCGGGGTCGAGTTGTGCCGCGAACTACGCGCGCGCGAGCGTGGCGACGAGATGTTCATCCTTCTCGTGACCGCCCGCGGCGACACGGAGGATCTCCAGCAGGCGCTCGACGCCGGCGCGAATGATTACCTGACCAAGCCGCTCGACCTCGGTTTGTTGAACATCCGGCTTTCGGTCGCGGAGCGGCAGATCCGCGATTTGCGCGAGAGAAATGAAGCGCGCGCTGCGCTGCAGGAATCTGCCAGCAAGATGGCGAGCGTCCTTGAGAATACGACGGACGGTTTCTTTTCGGTCGATCCAAACTGGCACTTCACCTACCTCAATGCAGAGGCCGAGGTGCTGATGGGGCGGAAGCGCGAAGAGCTTATCGGCGCAAGCCTATGGCAAAAATTCCCGCAGGCGATCGGCTCAGCCTTTGACACCAACTTCCGCCGCGTGATGGACGATCACGAGGTGCTCGAGTTCGAAGCCAGCAGCCCGGACGGCAAACGCTGGTTCGAGGTTCACGCCTACCCGAGCGAAGGAGGAATGTCGGTTTTCTTCCGCGACGTGACGGAGCGCAAACGCACCGACGATGAGCGACTGACGACGAGCAAATTGGAGTCGTTAGGCACGCTCGCCGGCGGAATCGCGCACGACTTAAACAACATTCTCACGGTGATCTCGGGTAACATCGGTCTCGCTCAGATTGAGGCGCCTAACGAGTCGAGCAATCTCCTTTCGTATCTCTCAAAAGCTGGGCAGGCAGCGCAGCACGCGGCGCATCTTTCGAGTCAATTGCTCACCTTCTCAAAAGGCGGCGCGCCGGTGAAGAAGGTCGTCTCTGTCGCGCAGGTCCTGCGGCAGGCAGCGGAGTTTTCGCTCTATGGTTCGAACCTCCGCGCCGAAGTCGACGTTGCGGCAAATCTCTGGAAAGCAGAGGTCGATGCGGCGCAGATCGAGCAGGTGCTGAATGCGCTCATTTTCAACGCGCGGGAAGCGATGCCGCACGGCGGCACCGTCCGGATTTCTGCGCGCAATCTCGATCAGAGCGAGAAGCACGCTCCCCATCTCCCGCCCGGCCGTTACCTGGAAATTTCCGTGACCGACCGCGGCCCCGGTGTGCCTGAAGAGTTAATCACCAAGATCTTCGATCCCTACTTTACGACGAAGCCGACGGCGAGCGGCCTTGGTCTCGCGATCAGTTACTCAATTGTGAAAAAACACGGCGGCCTGCTCCTTCTCGAGAATTCTTCATCCGAAGGATCGACGTTCACCTTCTACCTGCCGGCGAGCGAAGCGAAAGTTGCGCAGGCGGAGGAAAGTCGTGTCGCACCTGCGCTGATTCGCCATCAACGCCGCGTCCTCGTGATGGATGACGAAGTAGCGATCCGCGAGCTGACTTCACAATTGCTGCACACACTCGGGTATCAGGTGACGGCGGTGCCGGATGGCCACGAAGCGATCAAGACTTACGAGCGCGGGATGCGCCGCGGCGAAGCTTACCAGGCGGTGATCCTCGACGCGACGGTGCGTGGCGGACTTGGTGGCGTGGCGACGATCGAGCGCCTTCGTGAAATCGATCCGCAGGTGAATGCGATCATCTGCAGCGGCTATTCCGATGAAGCCGCGCTTTCGGAGTTTCTCGCCTTCGGCTTCCGCGGCGCATTGCCGAAGCCATTCACGCGGAGCGAACTCGACGACGCGCTCAAGCGCTCACTTGCGACGGCCGAAGTCGCCTAACGAGAGCTAGCTCTTCCGGAACTTCTCCAGTTCCGCGATGAAGGCCGCGGGACCGCCCGGTGTGTAGCCGAGCACGCCGACCTGTTTCCCTTCCTCATCGAGAACGACGATTGTCGGGAAACCTTCGATGTCGTACTTCATCGCGAGCTCCTGATTCTGCTTGCGCTCGATCGGCGTCTGCTCCTTGCCCTTCGGAAAATCGACCTCGAGCAGGACCAGATTCTTGTCTGCGTAGGCCTTGAATTCCGGCTTCGAAAAAACTTCACGATCAAGCTTGATGCACCAGCCGCACCAGTCCGAACCGGTGAAGTCGACGAGGACGAGCTTCTTCCCGGTTTTCGCTTGTTCCTGAGCTTCCTTCAGGTCAGTCAGCCAGCCGGGTTTCGCTGAAGCGCGTCCGGCGATCAGCGCGGTAAAGAGCGTGAGGAGGCAAAACAGGCGGAACGGTTTCACGCTCTCAGTTTCCCGCACCTTGGCTTCAGGTGCAAGCCAGCACACCGCCACGTCGCGCCTGTACATGAAGAGCCCGGCGTCTTGCGCCGGGCTCTCCGTTAAATTTGTTCTACTCGTTAGGCCTTGATGTGGCCGTTCACGAGCTTGGTCATCTCAAACATGCTGACCTGGCTCTTCCCATTGAGGACTGGCCGGAGCGCGTCGTCCGCGTTGATTTGCGTTCTCTTTTTCTTGTCCTGAAGCCCATTTTTCTTGATGTAGTCCCAGAGCTTTTTGGTGAGCTCGGAGCGCGGCAGTGGCTTCGAACCGACGATCATGGAGAGCTTGTCGTCAGGTTGCACTGGCCGCATGAATGCGGCGTTCGGTTTGCGTGTGGAAGATTTCTTTGAGGAAGTGGTTTTCGGCATAGAGGCTGATTAATCCGTCACCTAGGGCAGGGCAATACTAATTTTCGATGGAAATACGAGGGGCTTACCCGAGGCGCTTGACCGCAATCGCCGCAATGTCGTCCGGCGCTGGCTTCTGATCGTTGCCAATCGCTGATTCGCGGAGCACGCAAGCGAGCAACATCTCCGCACTCGCATTCGGCATCTGCAGGATCTCGGACAACTTTTCCGGCGTGAGACGATGCGCGTCTGTCGGCACGCCAAGCAAGCCATCCGTGTAGAGGAGAAAGGCGTCGCCGCGCTCCAGAACGACATCCGATTCTGAAAACTCCGTGCGCTCGAGCAAACCGAGCGGCGGCGCGCTTGAAGCAATCGACTCGATCGCACCACTCGCGCGCCTAACGAGTAGTGGCGGATGTCCTGCGCCGACCACTGTGGCGCGGCCACTCACCGGATCCAACGCGACGCACATCGCGGTCATGAAGGAACGTGCGCCGAAAATGCTGCGAAAGTCGTCGTTCACGGCGCGCATGATTGCGGCCGGGCTGCGGTGTTCACCGCTGCCGTGGTGAAAAAGGAGTTTTGCCAACGTCGTGAGCAATGCGGCTGACGCACCGTGTCCCGTTGCATCCACAATCCAGAAGAGGGTGCGCTCGTCTGCCATGCGTAGCCATCCATAGATGTCGCCGCCAACCTGAATCACCGGCCGATAAACCGCAGCTACGTCCCAGCCGTCCAACGCCGGCGCTTTCTGTGGAATCAACGACTGCTGCGTGAGGCGAGCGGCTTCCAGATCACGTTCGAGATTACTGCGCCATGCTTCCAGCTCGCCGTTCTGTTGTTGAAGCTGGCGGCGCATCGATTGCAGCCGCAAGTGCGTTTCAATCCGAGCCCGTAAGACGGCCTGATTAATCGGCTTCGTGACGAAATCATCCGCGCCTGCTTCAAGGCAAAGGACCTCGCTTTCCTCGCCACCGTGGCCAGTCAGCATGATGGCCGGCAACTGCGCGACGGCCGGATCAGCATCCGCGCGCAAACGCTTTAACACTTCCGCGCCATTCAATCCCGGCATATCGAAGTCTAACAAGAGCAGCGCCGGCAGCTGCTCGTGCACTTGTTGCAACGCATCAGTGCCGTCCACTGATTCCCGAGTGGTGAAACCGGCGCCGCTCAGTGCGCGTGCGAGCAGCCGCCGACTGGTCGAGTCGTCATCCACTACCAGAATTTCGGCGGCTCCGTTCGAGGGCATTCGTCAATCTGAGATTCGAACGGAAGTTATAACCGATTCGTATTTTTCTCGCTCGAACGAAGTGAAACAGGTGCAGCTCGTGAGCACGTTGTCATGCTGACGCACAATTAAGTCGAGCAACGAAATTCAGGCGCGCATCTGCATTTCTCGCTCGACCGTAGGCGGTAATGAAAACGATTGTCAGCCTGTAGCTGTTGAATTAGAACGGTCGCAGATTCGTCGTAATCGCCTATGAAATTTGCCCTGTCAGTTGCTTTACTCTCGGCCTTTGCCCTGGCCGCATGCGAGACGGATGAACCTCCAGCGCGTAACGTTCGGCGAGGTGCGGCGAAATACCCGACACAAAACGCGCAACAGTATCCGCCTCAGCCGCAACCTTTCCAGGAAGGCGGCGCTCCGCAACAGCCCGGTCCCGTCACCGAGGCGCAGCCGGTCCCGTCAGAATCGACAACGACCACGACAACAGCGCCAGCGGAAAAGACGCAGGCTCCGGCGAAGGGTGATTATCCTTACGGTGTGCCGGTGCCCGGAAAACCCGGCTTCGTCCGTAGCCCGTACTCACCGGATAAGATGACTGATGTCCGCGGTTACGCTCCCGGCACCGAAGTCAAAGACCCATACACGAACAAGATTTTCCTCGTTCCTTAAGCGAAGCAGGGAAGCTTGGACGGACGGGCAGCCGCTCGTTTGCAGTCGCAGTTCCGATTGCGGTTCGGCACGCTGGACAAGACGGAGGATTCGTCCATCCTGAAAACTCCGCCGCGTGAATTGATAATTCGCGCCGCGTGCTCACCGCTTTCGCCTCGAACTCACTAGCAAAATGGAATTCCGCGTAAAACGAGCGCAGCGCATCGACGCCGAGATCAGCGTCCCGGGCGACAAGAGCATTTCGCACCGCGCTGTGATCATCGCTGCGCTCTCGAACGGTGTCTGTGTGCTGCGCGGATTCCTGCCGAGCGAAGATTGCATGCGGACCGTGCAAGCCATGCGCGCGCTCGGTATTCGCATCGAACAGCCCGAGCCGGAGATGCTCATCGTTCACGGGAAGAGACGGCTCCTCACACCGCCGCCGGGCGACATCGATTGCGGTAACTCGGCGACAACCATGCGGCTGCTCTGCGGGTTACTCGCAGGCCAGCCATTCGACAGTCGTCTCGTCGGCGGATCAACCTTGTCGCGACGACCGATGGAACGCGTGATCGAGCCACTGCGCAAGATGGGCGCAATTATCGCCGCGGAAGGGCCTAACGAGTCGCCGCCCATCCGCATCACCGGAGCGAACCTGAAAGGCATCGAATACACTTCGCCGATCGCGAGCGCGCAGGTGAAGAGCGCGTTGCTCCTCGCCGGTTTGTTTGCGAAGGGAAAGACGACCGTGATCGAGCCGTCGCCGAGCCGGAATCACACCGAGCTCATGCTGAGTTACTTCCTCGTCCGCACGGCGAAAGAAGAAGATGGCGGCGGCGTCAGCGTCTTCGGCGATCAAACTCCGGAATCGCGCGACTTCACCATTCCCGGCGACATTTCATCGGCCGCGTTCTGGCTGGTTGCCGCGGCCGCGCAACCCGGCGGTCATCTTCTCGTTCGCAAGGTCGGGCTGAATGACACGCGCACGACCTTGCTCGGGGTTCTGATTCGCATGGGCGCGCAAGTGCGCGAAGCAGTCGAAGATGTCGGCCAGATCGAGCCGTTCGGCACCGTCGAAGTGACCGGCGCGCCGCTCAAGGGCACCGTGATTCAGGGCAAAGAAATTCCGCAGGTCATCGATGAGCTGCCGATCCTCGCTGTGGCCGGCGCGCTGGCCAGCGGGACAACAACGATTCGGCACGCGCAGGAATTGCGTGTGAAGGAAACCGATCGCATCGCCGCCATTGCGCACAATCTTCGCGCGATGGGTGCGCAGGTTATCGAGCTGAACGACGGCCTCGAGATTCACGGCCGCGGTTCGTTGCGCGGCGCACGCGTCGCGAGTTTTGGCGATCACCGCATCGCGATGGCGTTCGCTGTCGCGGGCCTTTTTGCCGACGGCGAGACCGTCGTGCAGGATGCGCAATGCGTGCACGAGTCGTATCCCGAGTTTGGAAAGGCGCTGGAGGAATTCATGAATCCGAAGCACGTGCGCGTGACAACGCCCGTGATCAGTTCGCTCACGCCTTCGCGCGTCGATGACGAATAGCGCGCGCTATCATCGCGTCGTCGCGATCGATGGTCCGGCCGCGTCCGGGAAAAGCAGCGTCGCCCGTGAGCTCGCGGAACGGATTGGGTTTGTCTATGTGAACTCCGGCGCAATGTATCGCGCGGTCACTTGGCATGTCCTTAACCGCGGCATCGATGCGCACGACCGGGCCGCGATTGAGAAACTCGCCAATGAGATGCATTTCGATTGTGATCTCGACGGCCGAGCCTCGCGCGTTGTTGTCGAAGGAATCGATCCGACACCACATCTCCGCGACGCAGGCGTGAACGAGAACGTCTCGTTAGTCAGCAGCGTTCCGCATGTGCGCGAAGTGCTCGTCGAAAAAATGCGCTCGTACGCGGTGAGCAACGACGTCGTGATGGAAGGCCGCGACATTGGCTCGGTCGTGTTCCCGGAGACGCCGTTTAAGTTCTACATCGACGCGTCGCCGGAAATTCGTTCGCAACGCCGCGCCGCGCAGGGTGAGATGGATGCAATCGCGGCGCGTGATGAAGCCGATTCGTCGCGCAGCACCGCGCCGTTGATGATCGCGCCCGACGCGGAGGTGATTGATTCGTCCAGCAAGTCGATCGCGAAAGTCGTCGATCACATTCTTGAGCGGATGCAGGCGCAAGGCTTCAACACCAGCGCAGTCGCCGCTTCGTGACGAGCGCGGGCCGGCCGAAGAATCCGTGGTACTGGTTCGGCTATGCGCTGACGTGGTTCCTTGCGCGCGTCTTCTTTCGCGTGCGGCTCGTTCATCGCGAGCGAAGCATTCGGACGGGCGCAGCGATTTTCGCGAGCAATCACCAAAGCTACCTCGATCCGCCGCTCGTCGGGACCGCAACGGGCCGCGAGGTTTTCTTTCTTGCCCGAAAGACGTTGCTCGATGTGCCGGTGTTCAACTTCCTTCTGCCGCGCCTCAACGTTGTGCCGGTTGATCAGGAAGGAACCGATCGTAGCGCGCTCAAGGCGTTGATCCGAATCCTCAAGAGCGACGAAGCCACGGTCGTTTTTCCGGAAGGCGCGCGTACGCTGGATGGTAATCTTCAACCTGCCCTGCCGGGTCTCGGGTTCGTCATCGCGAAGACGCGCGCGCCGGTCGTGCCGATGCGAATTTTCGGAGCGCACGAAGCGTTGCCGCGCGGCAGCAGTAAGCTGCGCTTCTGCAAAATTACGATCGTTTTCGGTGAGCCAATCTACTGGACGGACGCGGATTTCACGGCGCGCGGAAAGGAGCTATATCAGCAGTTGAGCGAGCGCGTGATGCAGGCGATCGCAGCGCTGCAGATTGGATGATTACGAGACGTGAAGCTGTCCGTCGGATAGTTGGAGGCGGCGCGGGACTGATGCTCGCGCGATCTGGCTTTGCAATGGAGACGAACGAGAAGCTCATCACGCGCAAGATCCCATCGACTGGTGAAGAGCTGCCTGTCATCGGCTTGGGAACTTGGCAGGCGTTCGATGTTGGCTCCAGCGCGGCGGAGCGTCAGCCGCTCGAGGAAGTGCTCGCGGCATTCGCGAAGCGCGGTGGGCGGATGGTGGATTCGTCGCCGATGTATGGCCGCGCGGAAGGCGTCGTCGGTGATCTTGCGGCGAAGCTTGGCCTAACGAGTAATTTGTTTCTTGCTACGAAGGTTTGGACAACCGGCAAAGCGGCGGGCCTCAAATCGATGGAGCGCTCGTTAGACTTGCTCAAGACGAAGAAGCTCGACCTGATGCAGGTGCACAACCTCGTCGATGTGGAGAC
>JBJMWV010000077.1:0-3249 GCA_045809985.1 Chthoniobacterales bacterium
GTTCCTGATTCGTTTAATGGGCGGCGACAAAGAAGTGAACAAGGGAATGCTCGATCAGGCGGTCGAGGTCATCCGCAAACGCGTCGATTACTTCGGCGGCGGCGAACCGATCATTAGCCCGGTCGGCAATGATCGCATCCTCGTGCAGATCCCCGGTCTTGATACAACCAAGATCCAGGAAGCTCGCGACCAGCTTTCACGCGTGGCGAAGCTCGAGTTCGCGCTAGTTCATCCGCAGAACCAGCAGCTCATCCCGCAAATCGAAGCCGGCCAGGGAATCATCCCGCCGGATTACAAACTGGTGAACTACACCTTCGAGTCGCGCGATGGGAAAAAAGCTGACGAGAAACTGCTCGTCCATCGCCGTCCTGATCTGACGGGCGATCACATCGCGCATGCGTTCGCCGGTTACCAGAACGAGTGGCAGGTGAACCTCGAATTCGACGGCGAGGGTGCAAAAAAGTTCGACCAGCTCGCGGCTGACCATTTCCACGAGCGCTTCGCGATTCTGCTCGACGGCAACGTGCAATCCGCGCCCTCGATCAACGCGAAGTACTTTGGTGGGCGCGCTCAGATCAGCGGCGGACGGATGGGCGAAAAGGAAGCGCGCGACCTCGCCAGCTCTCTCGAGAATCCGCTGCAGACGCCGGTCAGCATCGAAGAAGAACGCAGCGTCTCGCCGACGCTCGGTCTCGATTCGATCCGCTCCAGCATCATCGCGGGTCTGGTTGGTCTCGCGATCACGCTGTTCTGCGTGGTGATCTATTACCGATTCGTCGGCTTGGTCGCGAACCTCGCGCTGCTCGTGAACATCGTCCTGCTCATCGGCGTTCTGACGATGTTCAACTTCGTCCTCACGCTTCCCGGTATCGCCGGTATCATTTTGACGGTCGGCATCGCGGTCGACGCCAGCGTGCTCATCTACGAGCGACTGCGCGAAGAATTGGCGCTGGGCAAGTCACTGAAGATCGCGCTCCAGTCCGCGTATGAGAAGGCGTTCAGCTCGATCTTCGACGCGAACGTCACGACGCTCATCACCGCCGCGATTCTCTTCTGGATGGCGAGCGGTCCGGTGAAGGGCTTCGCAATTTCGCTGACTCTCGGCATTCTCGCCTCGCTTTTCACCGCACTCATCGTCGGCCGCAGCGTGCTGAGCTGGTTCATCGATACGGGCAAGGTGAAGAAGATCTCGATGCTGCACCTGATCTCCTCGCAGCACGTCAATTTCCTCGGCAAAGGCCCGATCGCTGTCGCTTGCTCCGTTGCCTTGATCATCGCTGGCGCGACAGCATTCACGCTCCGTGGTGAGCGCAACTTCGGCGTCGATTTCAAAGGCGGCGATCTGCTGACCTTGAGCAGTGCGCAACCGGTCTCCGTGCACGACGTGCGCGAAGCGATCAAGACGGTCCAGCTGCCGAACGGGCAGAACCTCAACATGGAGGACGCGTCAATTCAGCAGTCGCAGCAGGCCGGCAAGAACTACATCACCATCCGCGGCCCACTGAACACGAGTGAAGCGATCGAGAAGGATGTGATGCAGAAGTTGCCGCAGGCCGGCTTCAAGGTGGAACAAGCGGAACGCGTCGGCGCACTGGTCGGCGGCGAGCTCGCGAAGTCGTCACTGTGGGCGCTTGGCATCGGTATTCTCGGCATTCTGATTTACGTCACCTTCCGATTCGAGTTGTCCTTCGCGATCGGCGCGATCGTCGCCTTGCTGCACGACGTCATCATCACGGTCGGAATGTTCGCCCTGCTCGGTCGCGAGTTGACCCTGACGATGGTCGGCGCGGTGCTGACGATCGCTGGTTACTCAATCAACGACACGATCGTCGTCTACGACCGAATTCGCGAAGGGCTGGCGAGCGGCCGTAAGGGTTCGATCGAACAGATCATGAACGAGAGCATCAACCAGACGTTGAGCCGCACGTTGCTGACCAGCGGCGTCACCCTGATTCCGATCCTCTGCCTATTCCTCTTCGGCGGCTCTGTCCTGCGTGATTTCGCGCTCGCGATCATCATCGGCGTCGTCGTCGGAACCTATTCGTCCATCTTCATCGCATCGCCGATTGTCCTCTGGTGGACGAAGGCCCGCGGGGGCAGCTTGCGCCGCGAAGTAATCGAGAAAACGGCCCCGGTTAGCCCCGCGGCAGCCGCCCGCTAGGAAACTTATTCACAGAGGTTGACGCTGCCGGACGGGGCGCGTAGCATCCCCCTCACCCGCCGGGGCGGGCAATTTTACAAGCCAGGAGACACACCATGCCAGAAGTCATCGTTCGTAAAGGGGAGCCAGTCGATCGCGCCCTGAAGCGGTTGAAGAACAAACTCGATGCCGAAGGCATTCTCGAGGAGGTGCGCCGTCTTCGTGCTTTTGAAACGCCAACGCAAAAGACCCGCCGCAAGGCCAAGGCAAACGCGAAGCGCGGCCGGACGAAGTTCCGCTTCAATCCGTCGTAATTCCGGCCCTCCGATTCCGGAGAAGTTTTAGGGGAAGCTGCAATGCTTCCCCTGTTTTTTGTACTGGCGCAGCTAGCGCGTCCGGCCGGCGTAGCTGCCGACTTTCTTTGTAACGTAACTGACCACCATCGGCCGGAGCAAAGTCGCGGCGAATCGCAGCGCACCGACGGCGAGGCCAGCTTCTAGAATTCCCTTCTTCTGCTCCTGGCCCTTCTTGCCGCGGCTGCCGGCCTCGACAACAACCTTCTTTTTGCTGCCACCCCGCATCGTCACAACCAGCCCGATGAGGGTCGCGCCGGCCGCCCAGAGCTTGCTGTTTCGCTGGAACGACTTCCTGAATTTGAGCGGGAAGTTTAGCTCGTAACCGAGCCCGCTCAGGTCCCGCCCGAGGCGATCACGCGAATGCGCGATCTCCTGCCTTAGGTCGTGGATTGATTTCTCCGGTCGCTGTCTTTCAGCCATTCGCGATCTCGTTTCAGTTCGTTAAGTGTTGCCTTGAACATCGGCTTCTTCATCTGCATCAGCGCGAAGAACGCACATCCGCCGGCGAGCAGGAGGTGCAAAATCGCAGCAAAAAACGCGATCCACACCCACGACACGCCAAGCTTGTGCGCGATCCCGAAGACGATGCTGACGATCAGGAAAACGTAGCCCGCTCCGAGCAGGACGAGCGCGAAGATCAGCGCTCCTGCCATGAGCAGGAGATGAACGACCGCGCCCTTCGACTCGTGCAGCAGGAGCGCGATGCGGCACTCAAAAAATCCCGCCACCGAATTCGCGAAGGAGACGAGATTA
>JBJMWV010000078.1:0-2080 GCA_045809985.1 Chthoniobacterales bacterium
CTGGAAGTCTTCAAGGAAATCCAAAAGGAACATCCCACTGCGGAGAATCTGATTAGTGAGACCGCGAAGAACCTCGATGCGATCCGGCAATTCGTGCTCGACCGGAACGTCGTTTCGATTCCGTCCAAAGTGAAAGCTGACGTGAAGGAGACGCCGCAGTTCGCGCGCGCAACTTCATTCGCATCGATGGACACGCCGGGGCCATTCGAGAAGAAAGCGACAGAGGCGTACTACTACGTCACGCCAGTCGAGAAAGAATGGCCGCCGGAGCAGAAGGAGCAGTGGCTCACCGCCTTTAATTACTACACGCTCGACGACGTCTCGATCCACGAGTGCTACCCCGGTCACTACGTGCAGTTCCTGCATCTGAACGCGTCGAGCGTCAGCAAGCTGGCGAAGATTTTCGGCAGCTACGCGTTCATCGAAGGCTGGGCGCATTACGCCGAGAAGATGATGCTCGATGAAGGCTTCGGCCGCGGCAAAAACGAGACGCCGAGCGATGAGGAAGTCAAAAAGGCGGCGAAGTATCGCATGGCGCAAGCCGACGAATCGTTGCTCCGACTCTGCCGCCTTTGCGTGTCGATCATGATGCACACGCAAGGCATGACCGTGGACGACGGCGCGAAGTTTTTTGAGGAAAACTGCTACTACGAAGCGAAACCGTCGCGCTCCGAAGCGATGCGCGGAACCTTCGATCCCGGCTACCTCAACTACACGTTAGGCAAACTCCAGATCCTCAAGCTGCGCGAAGACTACAGGACACAGGAAGGCGAGAAATTCGCGCTGAAGAAATTCCACGACGAGATGCTCGCCCACGGCATGCCGCCCATTCGCCTCCTCCGCGAGATCATGCTGAAGGACAAAGCGAAGTGGGGCGAGGTGCTGTAGCGATCGCGTAGTTCACCACGGGATCTCTTTGCGATCCTTGATGAACTTGCCCGTCAGCTTGTGCGGCGCGTCGGTCGCGAGCCAGACGATCGTGTCGGCGCCCTCTTCGACTGAGCGCGTTGCGCCGGAGCCGCCCATGTCGGTGCGCACCCAGCCTGGACAGACGGAGTTGATCGCGAACTTCGGCAGCGCGGCGGCGAGCTGCGCGGTGACGCCATTCAGCGCGGTCTTCGAGATGCAGTAAGCCGGCGCCCAGCCGTCAGCCCCGCCGTCGAGCTGACCGCCGCCGCTCGAAACATTGATCACGCGCGCCGCGTCGCTCTTCTCGAGCAACGGCACGAATGCGCGCGTGACGCGCAGCGGCCCGAGCGTGTTCGTCTCGAAGGTTTCCCGAAACATTTCGTCGGTGTCTTTGAGCACGTTGTCATCGCCATCGACGACGATGCCCGCGTTGTTCACGAGCACATCGAGCGCATCGATCTGCTTCGCGAGCTCGCGCGCCGCAGCGATCACGCTGTCGTTGTTGGCGACATCGATCTCGAGAAATTTTGCTCCGATGTCATCCGCGGCTTTGCGTCCGGCCTTCGCATTCCGCGCGCCGACGAAAACCTGAAACCGCTTCTTCGCGAGCTCACGCGCGACTTCGCGGCCGATGCCTCTGTTCGCTCCTGTCACCAATACTGTTTTCATGGCTGATGTCCGTTACGCAGCGCGGCGAGGGCCTGATGCACGCCCGCCACCGCCATTCCGCCCTCGCCCACGGCAGCGGCGCATCGCTTCACCGAACCCGAACGCGCATCGCCCGCGGCGAAGACGCCTGGCCTGCTGGTCTCGAGCGCGCCGGGCGCGCGATTGTGCCCCTGCCATGCGGCTGCATTCGCAACCGCCGCGCCAGTGAGAATAAAACCTTTCGCGTCGCGCACGATCTCGGCGGGAAGCCAATGCGTGCACGGCTTCGCGCCAATCATCGAGAACACGGCGGGCGTTTGCACCGTTTGCTTCTCGCCCGTCACCGTGTTCTCCAACTCAACAGCTTCGAGCCTCTTCTCGCCCATCATTCGCCGGATCACGGTGCAGCGATGGATCTCGATGTTGCTCTTCGTTTCGACGCGCCGCGAAAGGTAGCTCGACATCGTGCTCGACAGCCCGTCGCCGCGGATGACGAGCAACACCTTCGCCGCAGTTTCCGAAA
>JBJMWV010000079.1:0-3889 GCA_045809985.1 Chthoniobacterales bacterium
GCGCGGCAGGCTGGTGACGTCGCTAAGCCGGAAGTTCCACGCGAGGAACAGCCGCGGGAGACGGTATACGAGGCACCGCCGTCTTCGCGGAAAGGACTGATCGTTGCAGGCCTGGTAGCGGTATTGCTGGTTGTCGCTGCCATGCTGGCAGCGCGTTACTTCACTGCGCCGACCAGCGAAAAAGCTAAACCGATCGCGAGCGCCGACTATGTCCCTGCGACTGCGGCTCCCGTTGAAGCGACGGCAGTTCCGGCAGAAGCGACCGCATCGGCCGCTGTGTATTCATACGAAGAGAATGTTCCCAACAAGATGGCAAACGCCGCCGCTCGCGGTGCCGAGCTTGAGAGCGACTCTTCCGTGCCGATGCCTCCCGCGAACATGCCTAACCTAACGGCGACGCGCGTTGAGGAGCCGAGCGCAGTGGTGCAGCGCCACTACGAGAGCATCAGTCGACGTGAGGTGGACGAAGCGTTTGGAATGCTTTCGACCGGGTTCAAAGCGCGCCGTCCGCGAGAGCAGTTCGAGAAAATCTTTGCCGACACAACGAGCATAAACGTCCGACAAGTCGAGACGCTCTCGCAGACGGACAACACCGCGGTTGTTTCAGTCTTGATGAACGAAGTCGACAGCGAACGCCGCGCACATAAGTGGAACCGCACCGTCTATCTGGTGAAGGAAGGCGGCCTTTGGAAAATCGACCGGACGACGCAAGGAAGCGCCGACACGCCGGAGAAGCCGGCAAAGAAGGCCTACTAACGCTGCGAAACGCGTCGCGCATTCACGTTTCGCCTAACGAGAACAAGCGCGCTGACGATGAGCGACATCTTCATTAGCTACGCGCGCGAGGATCGCGAGAAAGCGAAGGCACTCGCGGTGATCTTTGAAGCGCAAGGCTGGTCGGTTTGGTGGGACCGCAATATCCCCGCGGGCAAGTCGTTCGACTCAATCATCGAAGCGGAAATCGAGGCGGCGAAATGCATCGTTGTGTTGTGGTCTGCGAATTCGGCCACTTCGGATTGGGTGAAAGGCGAGGCCGGTGAAGCCGTCACGCGTCAAGTGATGGTTCCGGTCCGGATCGACACGACGAAGATCCCGCTGGAATTCCGTCGGCTGCAGACCGTGGATTTGTGCGGTTGGGATCCCGGCGAGTCACATCCCGAGATGGCAGCGTTGCTCGAGGCGATCTCCGCGCAAATCAAAGCGCCAGTGAAGTTGGTCCCTGGTGGACCGCGCTGGCGACCTTCGCGCGGTCAGCTAATTGGTTTTGCACTCGGCGCTTTGCTGGTCGTGGGGGCGATCGCATTTCTCGTTATGCGTCGCCCGGCCGCAGAGTCATCAACAACAGCGCTGGCGCCAGTGGCCGAATCGACCGCGAATTCCGGCGAAACCGAAATCACCACCACGCGAAACCTTCGGCTCGAGTTCCTGCAGGATGATCAGCCATGCCGGATGTTTGTCGCAACTGATGCGAGCGGCTATTCGGTCGTGCGCGTCCTGTTGCAGCAGCGGCCCGTCGAAGTCCGTTGCGCATTCTACGAAAACGCGATTCAACTTTGCGCGTGGAGTGACGACTCCATCTTCGGACAGATCGAGGCCGGGATGAAGTTGAACGATGTCCCGTACTTCACTGAGGGAACAGGGATGGCCACACCTGAGGGTCCGTACCCGACGCTCGTGCTCGACAACCGGGCGCAGCATTACATCGTCGACGATCGCTTTAAGCGAATCGGTAGCGATCGCGTTTCATTCACCTTCAATTCGGCGCAGAGCGAAAGCGGCACTCTCGCAAAATGGCCGCCGCGCATTTACCTCGTTATCTTGAGCGACGTGAACCACCGCACGATCGTCGATGCCGACGAATTCGAACGCGTGATCCTCGAGTTCGAGCAGTAACGACTTGTTAGTCACGCAGGAGCAACTTCATCTGCTCGCGGTATTCCGGTTTCGCTTTCGCGGCTTCGTCTGCGAGCCGGCGCGCGGCGTCCGTCTGCGCGGTTGATTCCGCATAAACCGCGGCGAGCCATTGTCGCTCCGCCGCGTCTGGAGCACCCGGACGAATGAATGCGCGTGATAATTGCAGAAGGGTGGCGGGCGGAAATTTGTCCCACGGAATCGCTGCGCCGCCGTAGGGCGCGATGCGTAACGTGATCTCGCGCTCGTTCGCCGTCTGCACACCCTCATGCGTCGTCGCGCCCATCGTGATCGGCGCTTTGTAGGCGCCGGTCGCCAGGTCTTTGGCCAACGTGCTTTTCCACTTCGCGAGGAGAACGGGTTTCGAGCGCTCGAAGTCCTCCTCCGCGGCGTGCTCGCGCGCTTCACGTTCCGTGTTCTGCAGGGTCGTCACGGTGGTGTTCAGCGACTTCTCTTCATCCTTCAGGTAGAACCAGAGCGCGCCGCGTGTCTGAACGCGCTTCTGCAGCGCGTGCACTTTGTCGAGCGCGGCGGTCGCTTCCGCCGTCTTCGTTATCCGCTGTGGCAACGCTTTCGCCTCACCGTAGAGCGCGTGATCGTCGAGATGTTTTTTTGCGACCGGCTTGTAGTCAGCGATCCATTTTAACTCGTTAGGCACATCAGCCTGCATGAATTGCTGCAGAAGCCCGGCGGCTTCATCGAACTCGCGCAGTTGCCAGTCTTTCGCGCCGTAGAGGAAGAGCCGGAAGACATTGACGCCTTTGCTGTCGAGCTCGCCGCCGCGGATCGGACCAGGCGCTGCGAGCGCTTTCCCGGTTTCGACAAAGAATGGCGCCAGATCGCCCTCCGGTTTTGCGTTAGGTGAAGGAGCGGCGGTCTCGAGTGAGCGAAAGACATCTCGTGCCGGTGAGGCTTTGCCATCGAGCAGCAAAGCAAGGCCCTGATGCAGACGGGCCCAGTTCGCGAGCGGTTGCCGATTTTGCGCTTCGCTAACGATTTTCGCGAACGCAGTCGCTGCCGGTTCATACTTCGCGTTGATCAAGTCGGCGCGCGCATCTTCGTAGCGCTTCTGCAATGCGGGCAGGTTGTCCGGAGTCGCTGCTGGTGTCGGCGTTTTGCTCGCGGCCGCAGCTTTGCGTTTGCTGAAGAGGTACAGTCCCGCTTCACCGAGCGCGAGCAGTGCGACGAGCGCGATGACGACGATCCGAACCGGCGATCGCTTCTGGCGCGGCGCGAGCCCGTCGTCGGCTCGCTGAAGATCATGGATCAACTCCGCGTAGGACGCGTAACGACTCGCCGGTTCCGGCGCGATCATCTTGTCGATTGCGCGCGCCGTCTCACGCGAGACTTTCGGCGCGACGCTGCGCAAGCCCGGCGGTTTCGCTTTCAACTTCCGCAACTCAGACGCCGACGTTGTTTCACCTTCCATCGGCGGCTTGCCTGCGATCGCGTGAAAGAGCGTCGCGCCTAACGAGTAGATATCGCTGCGGAAATCTTCCGGCGCATTGTCGAGTCGCTCCGGCGCAACGTAATACGGCGTGCCCCAGATTTCGCGCTGCGCCTCCGCGTTGTGCTCCGCTGCAACTGCGAGGCCGAAGTCGCCGATCTTCGCCGTCTGTTTGTGCGAAAAGAGAATGTTCGCAGGCTTCACATCACGATGGATCAGTCCGCGCTCATGCGCCGCTTCCAAACCTTTCGCGACCTGAATGCCGGCCTCGAGCACCTGCTGCTCGGGCAGCTTTGTCTGCTGCGCCATCAGATCGTCGAGACTCCCGTGATCGACCAACTCCATCACGAGATAGATCTGTCCGTGGTCGGTTCCGGACGAGTAAACCTGGACGACGTTCGGATGGTTGACCGCCGCGGTCAGCCGCGCCTCCTGCTCGAGGCGCGCGGCTTCCGCCGGATCGGCGCTCAATTCTTTACGCAAGAGTTTCAGCGCAACGAAGCGCTCGAGCCGCGTGTCGCGCGCTTTGTA
>JBJMWV010000080.1:0-1644 GCA_045809985.1 Chthoniobacterales bacterium
ATCCAGCCGTTGCGTGAGTCACCGATCTCCGACCGTGTGCGCGCGACGTCAGCGTTCAGTTGATTTAGATCCTCGCGGACCCGGCGCTCCCAATCCCCGCCGCGCTCGCTGCGGTAATCGCGATCTGCATTGACGATCTCCGGCACATCGACACGGCGATCGTAGCGTTGCGCTGAAGCCAGCGGTGCAGTCGCTGCGCAGGTAAGTAAGCCGAGAGAAATTCCAAGGCTGAGTGTCTTCATAATCAAGCTCCGTTGTTACTTGAGTCTGACGTGCAACAAGCGCCGACATTCAGCCGAAGTTTATCGGCGCGCCGTAAAATTCGCTTCTTCGAGCCTAACGAGTTCCTCGCGCAGTCGCTCCACGCCCGGAATCTCGCGTATAACTGAAATCAGCGAACTCAGCGCAGCGGGAATGTGCGTGAGGAACGGCTTGCTCCCCTTCACCAGACCAAGGAATCCATACGCACCGAGTGCCTGCATCAGGCGCTGCATCGCGCAGAGGCAAAGAATCTCGCTGTCATCAATCCGCCAGGGGTGGCCATGCCGCTCGCGCATGCCGCGATAAATCTCGAAGAGCTCATCGCGTTCGCTCTCCGTGAGCGTGACGTACGGATCGTAGAGCAGCGATGCGAGGTCGTACTTCGACAGACCAGGTCGCATCCCCTGGAAGTCGATCAGGTGCGCCTGACCGTCGCGAACGATGATGTTCTGCGATTGGAAATCGCGATGCACGAGCACGCGCGGCAAGTTCGCGAGTCGTTCCGCGATTTCGCGCAGCGCTGGCAGCGACGCGAGCTCGTCACGCAGCGCAGCATCGACTTCGAAGAAGCGGCCGAGACAATTCTCGAAGAAGTAGTTCTGCTCCCATTGGTACATAGGCGCGTCGAACTCCTGAGGGAAATCCTTCCGGATGCGGTCCGCGCATTCGATCGGCAGGCAATGTAGCTTCGTTACTTCCTCGAGCGCGGATTCGTAGAGCGCGCGGCGCAGGCTCCAGCTTTCGTCGTGATAACTCCAGAGATCGGTCTCGCCGAGATCCTCGATCCAGATCAGGCCTTCATCGGCGTCGTGAAAGAAAATTTTCGGCGCGCGAATATCATGCGCCGCGAAGAACTCCGCGATCTGCACGTAGTGCCGGTTCTCCGCGCGATCGAGATTGTACTTAACCAGGATCAGCGTATTCTCCGCGCTCGAACGGACACGATAAAAGCGCCGATCCGAACCGCCTTTTTCGATCGGCGTGATCTCGACCTCCGTTTCGTCGAGGAGCGGAAAACGCAAGCGCGTCTGCTTTAGGAGCAGGTCGGTCTTGCGGCTAGATGTCGATGTCACTCAGCGTGCCCTCAGCTTTTCGATTGGCGCGGACGATACAATTCCTGAGCTGACTTCGCGAAGCGATTTGTGCGCCAGCCCAGACAATTGTGTCTTCCAAAATCGTCCCCGCGCCGACTTGCGCGCGCGGGCCCACGACAGAACAGCCGCGCAGCTCTGCACTTCGATCAACCAACGCGTCCGGCGAAGTTTGCTGCGGCCACTTGTGCGGCAAAACGTAATCCGGCCGCCAGCCTTTCCGCGCGATCGTCCGATGCACTTCGAGATAGCCGTGGCGCGAACCGATGTTGAACCACTTGCGTTCGTTCAG
>JBJMWV010000081.1:0-7850 GCA_045809985.1 Chthoniobacterales bacterium
AAATACGTTTATGGGGGATGGCTACAATCTGCTTTCTGGAGCGTTCGATATAACTGGGTTCGATCTTTATCCTGTTAATAATTCGGGCACCGATTATACGGGCCTGAAAATCACGATTTACGTCTGGGGAGCGGTTAACACCACCGGCACGGTGAACGCCACGACGCCGGCGTTCAGCAACCTGCTAAATACCTATACCCTGACAACCGCGGGCACCTTTACCAACGGCTTCTATTTCCCATTCGAGAGCGCAACACCCGGCGTCACTCCAGGAATTACTTTGGGGGCGCCTTTGACGATCCCCAGCAGCACGGTTGGACTGACGTTTGCCTATCAGGGCACGACGGATGGCGTCAATTTTGCCAGCGCCAATGGTCTCAGCTCAACTATCGCGGGCGGACCGGCTCCCACCGTCGGTTCCGATGTGTTCAATGGCTACTACCGCAACGCTAATTCCGAAACCAACGGCAACTTCACTTCCTCTCTTCGTTCGTTGGGGGGTATAGGGGCCCAGCAAAGTGTGATGGTGCGTGTCTATGGCGACGCGGTGCCCGAGCCTTCTACACTGGCTCTTGTCCCCGGCGGTGTCGGTTTGCTGCTGTTCCTGCGGCGCAAAGGCCTCCGCAAAAGCAGGGTCTAAGGCTGGCGGCTGCGGGAGTTCTGCATCGCGACGTCGTCGCGATTGTTAATCACCCGTCGCCCGGCGGGCCAGAACTCCGCTAAAGCAGGCTGCGACCGAAGGCGCCGACCACACCGCGTTTCCAGCGGAGATCGGGATTGAGATTGATCTCCTCTACCGGCACGTCAAAGCCCGCGGCGCGCAGCAGGTAGGCCACGCCTTCGCGGCTCTCCATTGTCTCTTTCAAACTGCGGGCGAAGAGCTCGACGTATTCCTTGTAGGAATCGAGCGCCAGTTTGCCCTCGGCGAAATGTTCCGCGAGCGCTTCGTCGTGGTAGTCGATCAATTCGAATAATGCGCGGCGCAGTTTCGCCCTCATCTCGGGGTCTACCACGATCTTGAATGGGGTCGCGCCGGCATCGGCCAGCGGCGGTTCGCGACGCGCAAGGGTGTGTTGCGGCGCAACGAGCTGATAATCGCCTGGTGTGGGTTCCGCCATGATGTGCGGCTGAGTCGAGCGGAGCCGCTCGCTAAAAGAATATCGGGATGATCAGGATGGCAACGATGTTAACCACTTTAATCATCGGATTAATTGCCGGACCCGCGGTGTCCTTGTAGGGATCGCCGACCGTATCGCCGGTGACCGAAGCTGCATGCGCGGGCGAGCCTTTGCCGCCGAGATTGCCTTCTTCGATGTATTTCTTCGCGTTATCCCAAGCGCCGCCGCTCGAGGTCATCGCGATGGCAACGAAGAGACCCGTCACGATCGTGCCGACGAGCAGACCGCCGAGAACAACGGGGCCAAGTGGTTTAATCCCTGCGACGACGCAGACGAACAGAACCGGCAGCAGCGCGGGGATGATCATTTCGCGCAGCGCAGCCTTGGTCACGATATCGACGCAGACACCATAGTCGGGTTTGTCTTCGCCGCGGAGAATGCCGGGCTTCGCTGTGAGCTGGCGACGAACTTCACGCACAACCGCGCCGGCTGCTTTGCCGACTGCGTCCATACTGAACGCCGTGAAGATGAACGGCAGCAACCCGCCGATGAATAAGCCAATGATGACCTTTGGATCGTTGAGCGAGAAATCGAAGTTGAACGTCCGGCCCGTGGCGGCGAAGTGGGCGCGCAGTTCTTCGACGTACGAGCCGAAGAGGACGAGCGCGGCGAGCCCGGCCGATGCAATCGCATAACCTTTCGTTACCGCCTTCATCGTGTTTCCGACCGCGTCGAGATCGTCGGTCACGCCGCGAACTTCCTTCGGCAATTCGCTCATCACGGCGATGCCTCCGGCGTTATCGGTGATCGGTCCGAACGCATCCAGCGAGATGATGATACCCGCCATCGAAAGCATGCTCATGACCGCGATCGCAATCCCGTAAAGGCCGGCGAAATGGTAGCTGAGCAAAATCGAAAGGCCGATGAACGCGACTGGCAGCGCCGTCGCGTGCTGACCAATCGCGAGACCGGCGATGATGTTCGTTGCATGGCCAGTCTCAGACGCTTTCGCGATCTTCCGCACCGGGCGATACGCGGTGGAAGTGTAGTAGTTCGTGATCAGCACAACGATGAAGGTCAGGGCGAGCCCAACGAGGGCAGACGCGTAGAGCGCGTTGGCTGTGCGATGAATGCCGCCGGGCGCGATGCCGTCCGGGAAGAGCATGTGGGTTGCAGGCCAGAACAGGATCGCGGAGACAAGCGCGCTTGCGCCCACGGCGCCCATCAGCGCAGTGCCCGGCTTCATGCTCGTCACGTTGACGAAGACGATCCCGATGATCGCGCCGAGCACCGAGATGCCGCCGAGCACGAATGGATAAACAATCGCCGCCGGACTACTCGCCACCGTAAGCGCGCCAACCAAAATCGCGCCGATCAGGCTGACGGCGTAGGTCTCGAACACGTCCGCTGCCATGCCTGCGCAGTCGCCGACGTTATCGCCAACGTTGTCTGCGATCGTCGCGGGGTTGCGCGGATCATCCTCGTCGAGGTTCTGCTCAATCTTACCGACAAGGTCGGCGCCGACGTCAGCCGCCTTCGTGTAAATGCCACCGCCGAGACGCGCGAAGACGCTGATCAAGCTCGCACCCAGCGCGAGGCCAATGAGGCTTTTGATCGCGGGGTCATGGCCGATCATCTTGCCGGCGAGCGTGTAGAAAATACCAACCGCGAGGAGCGCGAGACCGACGACGAGCAGACCGGTGACGGCGCCACCATTGAAAGCTACGCGAAGCGCGCCCGTCCGTGATGTGGTCGCGGCGAACGCAGTGCGCACGTTAGCCAAAACGGCAATGCGCATTCCGATATAGCCGGCGGCTAACGAACAAAACGCGCCGATGAGGAAACCGATTCCCGTCCAGGCGTCACGGAAAATCAGGAGCAGGATAAAAATGACGATCGCGATCGCGCTGATCGTTACGACCTGGCGCCGCAGATAAGCCTTAGCCCCTTCCTCAACCGCTCCGGCGATGTACTTCATCCGTTCGTTGCCAGCTGAGCGGCTGATCACGGCGCGAATCAGGAAGAACGCGAAGGCGAGACCACCCGCAGCCAGCACCATCGAAAGAGTGATGCCGGAATCGAGGATAGAAAGAGCTAACAAATTCATAGAGGAGTCGGGTCCGGATTGAAGTGGCAGACATTAGGGACTTTCCGATCACTGGCAACCGGCATGTCGCCTAACCAGTCTTCCTCTTGAGAGAGCGGACTCAGAGGTAGAAGACGAGGAAGACTACAGCTCGAAAAACGAGCGTAAGCGCTTCACGAAAGACGCGGTGTATTCACGCTCTTTCTCCTCCCGTTCCGCGGGCACGATCGCCTCTTTCACGATGCCTTCGGTCTCCATCTTGCGATGCGCGAGCAGCGCGCTGAGTTGATCGAGGCATTCAGGTGAGTCGCGCAGGAGATCGGCCATGACCGGCTTACTGATCTCGAGCACCTCGCAGTCTTTCTCGGCGCGAACTGTGGCGGTGCGGGGCTCGCCAGTGAGGAGCGACATTTCACCGAAGCAATCACCTTGTCGCAAGACACCGACGCGGATCGCGGCGCCGTTCTTCAAAACCGACACCTGCGCTGTTCCGCGCAGCAGGATGAACATCGATTCGCCATCGGCGCCTTCTTCGATCACCGCTTCGCCGCGGCCGAAGTGATTGACTTCCGCGTGCGTCAGAAGCGCGTTGATCTGGTCGTCGCCGAGGCAGGTGAAGAGCGCTTCCTTGCGCAACATGGAACGCGCGGGAGCGAGGGCATCTTCGGTCGAGCCGCGCGGCTTCCGCTCGAGGTGCAGCGTGCGAATGGGGAAGGGGATGTTGATCTTGCGCCGCCGCAATTCGTACCAGCAGTTGGTATAGATTGCGTCTCGCACTTCGTAGTAGCCGGCATGCGTCGTCATCCCGAACTTGATCTGGTAAACGATCGCTGAATCGCCGTATTCGCTCAGATAAACCTGCGGCGGCGGCTGCTTCTCTACGCCAGCGACCTGGATCGTTGCGCGATACAGCGCATCCTTCACCCGATTCGGCGGCACGCCGTACTCCACGCCGATGTTGAGCCGCTTGTAGTGCAGACGCGTCGGGTAATTCAGGTTCACGATCGTCTGCTTAATGATCTCCGCGTTCGGGATGTGCATCGTGATCATGTCATTGGTGCGCAGCTTGGTCGCGCCCCAATGGATCTCCATCACCTCGCCGTAGACCTCGCCGACCTTGAGCCAGTCGCCTACTTTGTAAGGCCGCTCGAGTTGGAGCGACATGCCGGCGAACACGCTGCTCAGGACATTCTGCGCCGCGAAGCCGAGGATGATTGCGATCACACCCGAACCGGCGAGCAATCCTTTGAGCTGCGTTTCGGCGTGATAGCCGACGCTCAGCACCAGGACCAAAGCGATGAGAAAGACAACCGCGCTAATACTGTCGCGCAGGAGGCGCGGAATGACCGTTTGTCGTCGCGCCTCGAAGTAATAATCCCACAGGTAACGATCGATGATCGCGCTCACCACTCCCGCGCTGAGCAGGATGAGAAGCGCGCCAACATGTCCGCGCCATGTCGCGGTCAGGCCATAAACCTTAACCGCCGTGTAGAACGCGAGAGTGAGAGCGAAGAGCTGGAAGAAAACTCCGAAACGCACGCCGCCGCGGCGCTTCAGGACGCGACCGATCGCGAGCGTGAGGAGATAGGCGGCGACAAAAATTGCGCCTGCGACAAACGCGTTATGGCTCGGCAGCAGATCGGGGAACATTCTGACGGCGCGAAAAATATCAGCGCGGCGGCGAAATGGCGAGCCATGCCCAACCGCCCAGAAAACAGAGCCCGCCGATCGGCGTGATTGCGCCGAGCCAGCGGATGTTTGTCACCGCGAGAACATACAAACTGCCGCTGAAAATTACGATGCCCGCGAGGAGGAGGTAAAACGCGCCGCGATTCGTCGCGGCATGCAACGCCAGCACGACTAGCGCAACAGCATGGGCGAGGTGATACAAGACGGCCTTGTTCCAGATGTCGAGCGTGTCGTTAGCTTGAAGTAATCCTTTCAAGCTGTGCGCGCCGAAGGCACCAAGTGCCACTGCGAGGAAGCACATCACCGCTGCGATCCGGAGTAGGAGCATCCGCGGAGCATAGTAGTTCCAACTGCAAATCCACAAGCAGGCGAATCCAAAACAGCCTTGCCGATAAATTGCCCTTTTCCCTAGCATCGCCGCTTCAGGCATGAGCGAAGCGCGCACGGCGGAACTTCCTGCGGCGAACAAAGGCGCGCCGCTTACGGCCACTTTATTCTGGCGCAAGCCTTCCCGCCGTCAGGCACTGCCGGTCTTTGCGATTCTCTCGTTAGTCTTCATCGCATTTCTTAGCCTCGTCCTGCATGGACGCGGCGCCATTCTGCTCCTGGACAAGCCGTCGCAGCATTTCGTCTATCCATTCACCATTCAAAATCTGATGCACGTCGTCTTCTTCATCGGACTCGGCGAGCTTTACGTCCGCTGGCGGATCGCGGCGCGCGAGAAACGGTTCCTCGGCAAAGGCTACCTCCCGGAAGACGAGCAGACCGTGCTCGGGCCGGAAGATCTTGGCCCTATCCGCCGCAAGGTCGCCGGGCAGTTCGACAGCGAACACGGCTTTCTGCCGTCGTTGATCAACATCGCGGTACTGCAGTTTCAATCCAGCTCATCCGTCGAGCAGGCCGCCGGGATCATGAATCAGCATCTCGAGCTGATCAGTCATCGGCTCGATCTGCGTTACGGCCTCGTGCGTTTCATCGCCTGGCTCGTGCCGACGCTCGGATTCATCGGCACCGTCTTCTCGTTAGGCGCGTCACTCGCCGGCGCGGGTGAAGTCGGCGTGCCGCTTGACCTTCCGAAGGTTGCGCGCACGCTTGGGATTGGCTTCGACTGCACGATGGTCGCGCTGATGGAGAGCGCACTCCTCGTCTTCATCCTTCATCTCGTGCAGGAGCGGGAAGAGTCGGCGCTCAACAGCGCGGGCGATTACACCCTGCGCAATCTCATCAACCGGCTCTACGCCGGAAGCTGACGCACCTGCGATGCGAGCACGCCCGCGCGAGATCAACATCTTCAACATGTCCTTGCTGGACATCCTGTGCGGCGCGCTCGGCGCCTTCTGCTTCATGATGCTGGTGGCGCTGCCGTATTACGTAGCTGGGAAAGAGGATCGCGTGAAGAGCCAGCAGCGGACGGAGGAGTTGATGAAGGATGTGGAGCAACTGCGCCAGCGCATGACCGATCCGGCGCAGGCGGAGGAATTACGGAAGTTGATCGATGAGCTGGAAGCGCAGATCAAACGGCTGCAGGGCGAGCTGAACCAATACACCTACGAGAACGAGCAGCTGAAGCAGGAGAACACGCGACTGGCTGATGAGAACACGCGCCTAACGACTGATAATCAAAATCTGCAGCAGCAGCTCGCGCAATTACAGCAGGAGAAGGCGCAGCTCGTGGCCGAGAAGACGCAGCTGCAGGATGCGAACGATCGCCTGACGGCAGAAAATGAGCTCAACAAGAAGACGCTCCAGATGGCGCATCCTTTCGTGGTCATGGCAGGGGCGGCCGATCCTTCCCAGGACCTCGCCCTTTTCCTCGAAGACCAGAAGCTTCTCGGAGGCACCGACAAAAAAGGCTTCGCCAATGTGCAGTTCGAGCCGGACACCATTAACCAGAACAGCGGCTGGGGAGGCGATCTCACTAACTTCGGAGCCGAGGGCCGTGGCGTTACCTTGTGGGTAAGCGCGGGGACCGTTGCGGATTCAAGCTACCGCGTCTTCGTGAAGTACAGGAGAACAGGAGTCGATAACGGGATGCCGTTCTCGCGCAATAACCTGAAACACACGCCGGTTTTCATCACCTGCTTCGGCGATTTCGAGGGCAACCGCAAGGCCGCGGTCGTCCTCATGCCGGAACAGCCGTGGGTTCTTGTCGGCACCTTGAACATCGACGGGCAAGGCAAGATGAATTTGAAAGAAGCGACCGCGGAAGAACGCGACCAGGCGTGGCGCGCACTCATGAAGGAAGGTGCCGGGCCGACGCGTGTCCCGACTGCCACCCCCGGCGGAACACTGAGTCCGGAAGACATGGAGCGCATCCGGAAGAAATCTGAGGAGCTGCGGCGCCAGTCCGAGGAGACGCGGCGCGGGCGCGAAGGCGCTTCGCCGGCGGCGAGCGCGACACCCGAATCAGGATCTGACATGGCGGCGCGCGCGTTGCGTTTGCGTTCTGAGCGCGAAGCGCAATCGCCGACTCCAACGCCCGCGGGATCGCCATGACCGCGAGACGAATTCGCTGCGAATGCGGCCGGGTGTATGAGCCGGCCAAGAACGAAAAGTGTCCGAGTTGCGGCGCGCAGACGAACGTCTCCACGCTCGAGCCGCCGAAGCGAGACCCGACGACCGACGATGATGAATCGCTCGTTAGGCCCGAGGCCGCGGAGACCGAGGATGGAAAGCCGCTCGCGCTGAGCGGCCGCATGCTCGCGATTGTCGGCGGTGCAATTTTGCTCGGGATTGTCGTGATTGTATTGCTCGTTAGGCGTGGTCACCCGGATGAGCGGGCCGGAGGCGTGGAGAAGCCGCAGCCGACCCAGGCCGCGCAAAGTGCGACCCCGCTGCCGACCGCGAGTGCCACTGCGCAACCAACCGCGTCCGCGACCGCGCCGCCGTCAGCCACGCCCGTCGTAACTCCGCCGTTCGGCGGCAACCAAGCCTTCACGGTGCCGCAAGCATTCGAC
>JBJMWV010000082.1:0-2250 GCA_045809985.1 Chthoniobacterales bacterium
GCCCCATCGCATCAAAGCGCGAACCGTGACACGGGCAATCCCACGTCTTCTCGTTGCGGTTCCAATGCACGATGCATTTCATGTGCGGGCAGACCGCAGTCATCTCGTGCAACGTGCCGGAGTCATCGCGAAAAGCCGCGATCTTCTTCAGCCCGCGCCTAACGACTGCTCCCTGTCCCGGATCGAGATCGTTAACGTGCGAGACATCGCCGCCGGTGATGTAATCGCGATACTGCGCCGCGACGTTCACGTTTTCCTTCAGGAAATCGCCCGCCGCTTTGAAGCTCAACCGCGACGGATCATAGAGTTTCGCCCAGCGATTCTCGCGACCCATGATCAGATCGGGAATCAGAATGCCGGCGATCGTGCCGTGCGTCATGCCCTGGCCTGAGTCACCGGTCGCGATGTAGACGTTCTCCTTGTCCATCGGGTTCCGGCCGATGAAGCCCATGTAGTCTTCCGGCTCCATCACCTGCCCCGACCAGCGATAAACAATCTCGCGCGCTTCCACCCAGCGAATGCGCGTCCAATCCTCCAGGCGCGAGTAGCGTTGCTCGAAGTCGTCCTGCTGCCCTGTCTTGTGATCTTCGCCGCCGGCCACGAGCACTTCGTCGCCGTCGGCGCCGGCCGCCACACGTACATAGTGATACGGGATCATGCCGATCGGCTTGTCCTCCTGCCCTGCGTACTCGGCCATGTCCCAGAAGAGCGCGTGCGGCACCGAGCCTTTCGGAATCCGGAAACCGATCACGTATGTCGTGTATGGCGCCTGCTTGGTGTGAATGACGTAGCGGTCGTTCGTCGGCGTGTTCGTCGCGACGACAAAATGCCGCGCACGGATCGTATGACCGCCCTCCGTTTTCGCGATGCCGTTTTCACTCTCCTGCACATCCACGACACGCGTTCCCGTGTAGATCTGCCCCCCGCCGCGCTCGATGGCCGCCGCGAGTCCGCGCAGGTAATGCAACGGGTGAAATTGCCCCTGGTTCGCAAAGCGAATCGCCGGCCCGGTGTTGAACGCCGCAATCGGCGCGTGCTCCACCCACTGCACGTCCATTCCCGCGCGCTCGGCGGCTTCGAACTCGTGCCGCAGGTTCTCGATTCCCTCATCAGGCGGCTCGAAGAGATAGCCGTCGACACGCTCGAAACCGCAGTCGATCCCCTCCTCGCGAACGTTGGCTTCGATTTGATCGATCGCAGCGGAATGACTCTCCGCCGCGAAGCGCGCGCCCTCCGCGCCATGCCGGCTCTCGATTTCATAAAAGCCGTCATCCTGCGCGCTCGCGAGATGCGCGGTGGTGCGCGCGGTCATGCCGCGCCCGATCGCGCCATCGTCAAGCACCACGACGCTTTGACCATCGCGCACTAATCGATACGCGACGGACAATCCCGCGATGCCCGCGCCGACGATGCAAACATCGGCCGTCGTATTCTCGAGTAACGGATTCAACGCGCCCGCGTCGCTGGTTGCTTCCCAAAGGGAAGTCCGTTCGCCCGCGTGTTCAGTCTGATGCTGATGAGTGGCCATACTCATGATTCGAGTATGGACGCGCGCCGAGATGCGTTGTCTACCGCACCAGCGGCAGGATGATCCCGAGCAGCTCGCTGATCTTCACCCGCTCCTGCTTCATCGAATCGCGATGACGCAGCGTCACCGTATCGCGCAGCTCATCGCCGCGTTCGCCGAGCGTTTCGAAATCAATCGTTAGGCCAAACGGCGTGCCGGCTTCATCCTGGCGACGGTAGCGCCGGCCGATCGCGCCGGCCTCATCGTAGAAGGCCATCATGTGTGGCTTGAGCAAAGCGTGCACTTCGCGCGCTTTCGCGACCAGTTCGGGCTTGTTTTTCAGGAGCGGGAAGACGCCGACCTTGATCGGCGCCATGCGTGGGTGAAAACGCATCACGGTGCGCGTCTCTGCTTTCCCCTTCTCGTCCGTCACCGTCTCCTCGTCGTAAGCCTCGCAGATCAACGCGAGCAGCGTGCGATCAACACCCGCGCTCGGCTCGACCACGTGCGGGATGAAACGTTGCTTCGTTTCCTCATCGAAATAATCCAGCGGTTTGCCACTCGCGTTTTGATGCTGGGTCAGGTCGTAGTCGGTGCGATAGGCCACGCCCTCGAGCTCCTGCACGCCGAACGGAAACTCATATTCGATGTCGTAAGTCCCTTTCGAATAAAACGCCCGATCCGCATCCGGCACCGTCAGCACATGCAGCTTCGCCCGCGGAATGCCGATGTTGTCATAGAAC
>JBJMWV010000083.1:0-6127 GCA_045809985.1 Chthoniobacterales bacterium
CTTGTCCGGGCGAAGTGGTGAAGAGAACGTCGTCGCAGGCATCAGGCTTGTCTTCCCTTAAGCGAACGCGCTCCGCACTGTCAAATTGCGGCAGGTCGCGAAGCCGGAGTCAATGGGCGTGGCGACAAGTCAGCGCGAGATGTCCGTCTGGCTCAACATCTTGAAGCCTTCGCCGTTCAGCACAGACGCCGCGCAGTCGTTGTCGTCGACATGAATCGCGAGCGCCGCCAACCCATGGGGCCGGGTGAGCAGCGGGTAGCTGAAATGAATATTCACCTCCGCCATGAGGAGACTGCCGAGCAATTTGGAAAGCCCGCCGGAAACCTCTTTCAACTCGACGACTATCATATCGGTGACGCCAAACGGTACGCCGTGTTCGCTGAAGGTGCGCTCGACCAAATCCGGGTCGCTCACAACCATTCGCGCGATCGCCGAATCGGTCGCTTCGACAATGCTCAGCGCCATCACCTCGACGTGATGCGAGTTGAGGAGCTTCACCACCTCAAGCATGGCGCCCACTTTGTTCGGCAGGAAGACGGAGAACTGCCTAACGAGCGGTCCGCCCATTTTCTGGGTTGTTTCAGGTAAATCGAGAGCCATCGGAGATGAAGGTGGGCGCGCGCGGAGTGTAGAGGCGGGTGTCCTCACCCGCAGCCTCGCGCGAGCGGCGCGCACTATGGCATCCGCGCCGTTTTGATTGCAAACGGAAATCGCGGCGGTGTGACTGCAGCGACGGCGGTAAGCGCGAAAAGAACAGTCTCTGTTCAATCCGCGGTTTCGACCTAGAGTCGGCGCGAAATGGATGAAGAGAATGAGCTGATCGCGCGGCGACGCGAAAAGTTGCACGCGCTCGCAGCGCGCGGCGTAAACGCGTTCGGTCGCGGCTTCGAGACTGACGGCTCGATCGCGGAAGTGCGGGAAAAATTCAGCGAAGGCGCGCCGTTGCGCGCCGCCGGTCGCATCACCGCGCATCGCGACATGGGCAAGAGCCATTTCGTCGATCTGCGCGATGCGAGCGGGCGCATTCAAATTTATGTCCAGGCGAAGGAGCTCGGGCCCGACGTGATGGAGATCTTCAACCTCCTCGACATGGGCGATTTCATCGGCGTCGAGGGAAGTTGTTTCGTGACGAAGACCGGCGAGCCGACGTTGAAGGTGACGAAGCTCGAGGTCCTCGGAAAATCGCTTCGTCCTCTGCCCGAGAAGTGGCACGGGCTGCAGGACGTCGAAGCGCGTTACCGTCAGCGTTATCTCGATCTGCTGACTAACGAGCAATCGCGAGCGGTCTTCGAGAAGCGGATCACGATCCTGCGTGAGATCCGCAATTTCCTGCAGGCGCGCGCCTTTCTCGAAGTGGAGACGCCGATGTTGCAGGCGGTCGCGGGCGGCGCGGCGGCAGAGCCTTTCCGCACCCATCACAACGCGCTCGGGATGGAACTTTATTTGCGGATCGCACCGGAGCTGTATTTGAAGCGCCTGCTCGTCGGCGGCTTCACCAAGGTTTTCGAGCTGAATCGCAACTTCCGGAATGAAGGCATTTCGCGCCGGCACAACCCGGAGTTCACCATGCTCGAGGCCTACTGGGCCTACGCGGATTTCGAGAAGATCGCGGATCTGGTCGAGGAGATGGTTTGTCACCTCGCGCAGGCCGTCGCCGGCTCAGTGCAGATCGAGCACAAGGACCCCGAGGGGAAGGTGACGCGCACACTCAATCTCACGCGCCCGTGGCGACGCGCACGTTATCGCGACTTGATCCGCGAAGTTGATCCGCGCTGGTTCGATTACACGAATGAAGAACGCCGCTCCCGTTGCGCTGAACTTGGCGTCGAGATCAACTCGCGCATGGCAGATTACGAAGTGACGCAGCAGATCTTTGAGAAGCTGGTCGAAGAGAAAACATTCGATCCGCTCTTCGTCACGCATTGCCCGAAAGAGCTGGTGCCGCTGGCGAAACAGAACCCGGAGGATGACTCGTTAGTCGACGTTTACGAACTGATCATCAACGGCCAGGAGATTTCGCCCGGTTATTCAGAGTTGAATGATCCAATCGTGCAGCGGCGGCGTTTGCTCGAGCAGGCCGGTGAAGAAACGCAGAAACTCGATGAGGAATTTCTGCTCGCGCTGGAGCATGGGATGCCGCCGGCCGGAGGCTTCGGGCTCGGCGTCGATCGTTTAACCATGCTGCTCACGGGTGCGGAATCGATTCGCGACGTAATCCTATTTCCGTTGCTCAAGCCGAAGCGCGACTAGAATTCTGCTTCCGAAACCAGTGCGCAATCAGGACGTCAGTCGAGGAGTGCGCGACGATCGAAGCGGTGATCACGATTGCAATCAAATGCGTGAGATGATGCGCGTTCCGCGCGCCGCTTTGCAGAATCATCAGTCCGTAAACGACTGATGCGAATCCCTTCGGCCCGAACCAGCCGGCGACGAGTGTCTCCTTCCAATCAAGCGGGCTGCGATAAAGCGAAATCGCGAGGGCGATTGGCCTAACGAGAACAAGCGCGGCAAAGGCGAAGAGATAATCGCGCGCGCCAAGATCGGCGATGACCTCGTGCGAGAGTAGTGCGCCGAAAACGAGCAGCGCCGCGAGTTTGAGCAACTCTGTGAGTGGCTCGCTGAACGGATGGAAGCTCTTCGCGATGCGCGGCTCGATCGTGACTGACGTAATCCCGGCGGCGAAGGCTGCGAGATAGGAGTTAGCATGCGTGAGCGGCGCGAGCGTGAAGACAAGCATGCCGACAGCGATGGAGAAGAGCGTGCGATGTGATTCATGCACGGCGAAGAACGTTTTCCGCGCGAGCACGATCGCGAGTGACGGAACAAGTAAGCCGAGTGCGAGACCCCAGACGACTTCACCGCCAAGGCCAAGAGCGTGAACTTGTCCGGCGCTAATGTATGCAAGCAGCGCCACGACGAACGGCAGCGCGAGACCGTCGTTCAAGCCACTTTCGACATTGAGCAGGTGACGGAGGCGCGACGGAATTTCTTCGCGTCCAACAATCGCCGCGGCGAAGACCGGATCAGTTGGACTGAGCACCGCGCCGACAAGCAGCGCTTCCGGCCATGAGATTTGGCAGAACCACCGCGCCGCCGCTGCGGTGCCGAGCAGGGTGAGCGGCAGGCCGAGCAACAATGCACGCCCGGGCAGCCGCCACGCTTTACGTAAATCCTGGAAGCCAACCCGCATTCCATCCGTGAAGAGAATGCTGAAGAGCGCGAGATCTGCGATTCCGACCACGATCGGGTCGCCGGGCTCAAGGGGAATCAAACCGAGCCGGCCTTTGCCCACCACCACCCCAATGACGAGGAACAACACGGCGGTCGAAAGCACGCTGCGATACGCCAGTTCTGAAACCAGAACCGCGAGCAAAAGCGCAATCGCAAAGACAAGCAGCGCAATCATTCGCAAGTGAATCGCGGCGCGTGCGAAAGAGCGCGGGTGTGCTAGTTTCTGCCCGATGGAAAAGCCACAGATTACCGCCTATCTCAAGACGCATTGCGGCTGGAGCAAGGGCGTTCGCGCCGTGCTCGCAAAATACGATCTCGAATACACCGAGAAGGACATCATCCAGAATCCGGCGTTCCGCTGGGAGATGGAGACGAAGAGTGGTCAGCCGCTCTCGCCGTGCGTCGAGGTGAACGGCGAAATGCTCCCCGATGTGAGTGGCGATGAGGTCGAGCAGTATCTCATCGAGCGCAATCTCGTTCAGCCGAACGCGGAAGAGGCCGGTGTCCCGACGAACGCGCCTTGCACCGACGAAGAGCACGATCGCCAGCGCGCCGCAGTTCGCCTGAAATTTTGATTGTTCCGGCGCTCAATGAGCGTCGGCGTTCGTCTGACTGTCTGATGTGGTCGATGATGGCCGCATTCCGAAGATGAACCTGCAGCAGATCTTTGCGCGGACGAAGGCGCGTCGCGCGGCCGGTGCGCGGAGTAAGAGCCGTTGGCCACTCGGCATTGGGCTGACGCTGCTTGTTCTCGTTTTCGGGTGCATCTTCGGCGTGGTCGCGTTCTACGCGATCTGGGCGCAGACCTTTGACCTGAAGAAGGTCGGCGAGATGCCGGAGCGGAACACCGTCTTCGATGTCGATGGCAAGATCTACAGTCGGCTGGCGGGCGCGAATCGGATCGTTGTTCCGATTAAGGAAGTCTCGCCGCTGTTCATCAACGCGCTGATCGCGCGCGAGGACACGCGGTTTTACAAACACGGCGGGCTGGATCCGCGGGGCGTCGCGCGGGCGGTGGTGCGCAACATCAGCGGCGGCGGCGTGCGCGAAGGCGCGAGCACAATTACCCAACAGCTCGCGCGCAACAGTCTGCCGCTTGGAGGACGCAACCTTCGCCGCAAGATGCTTGAGGCGATGGTCGCGCTGCGGATCGAGCGGCAGTTCACGAAGGAGCAGATCCTCGAGTTGTATGTGAACCGGATCTACTTCGGCTCCGGTTGCTACGGGATCGAGACCGCTTCGCAGGCGTACTTCGGAAAACACGCGCAGGATCTGAACTTGTCTGAGGCGGCGCTGCTCGCGGGTTTGATCCGCAGCCCGAATCGCTTCTCGCCGCTAAAGAATCCCGAAGCCGCAGCGACGCAGCGCAACGCAGTGCTCGATCGCATGCACGAGCTGAAGTTCATCAACCAGCGCGACGAGGAGCAGGCGCGCGTCGCGAAGGTCAGTTCGAATCCGAAGCGCCTCCCGCAGATCCAGGAGAACTACGCGATGGATGCGGTGCAGCGGGATTTGAACGCCCTGCTCCCGCCAGACCAGATCGACTTCGGCGGTCTCTCTATTTACACGACGCTCGATCCGACGGTGCAGAAGGCCGCTGAGCAATCGCTCGAAGCGCATCTTGCGCATGTCGAAAAGCAGCGCGGATTTCGTCATCCGACACACGCAAATTATCGTCCGCCTGAAGACGGCGAGGATTCGTCGATGCCGTACTTGGAAGGCGCGGTGGTCGTGATCGACAACGCGAGCGGCGGAGTGCGTGCGCTCGTTGGCGGTCGCGATTATGCGCAGAGTAAATTCAATCGCGCGCTTCCGCCGGCGAATCGGCAGGTCGGCTCGTCCTTTAAGCCTTTTGTCTACGCGCTGGCGTTTTCGCGCGGCTTGCTGCCCGGCGCCTACGTTGATGATGGGCCGATTCAACCGGGCGAGATTCGCGGCGGTGGCAACTGGTCACCCGGGAACTCCGATAACACTTACAGCGGAATGCAACCGGCCTCGTACGGTCTCATTCATTCCCGAAACACGATGAGCGTGCGGGTGGGGGATTTCGTCGGCGCGGATGAAGTGCAGCGCGCAGCGATGGCTCTCGGCTTGGGGCAGAACATTCCCGCTGGTCCGGCGACGTACATTGGGTCGTTCGAGACGGACCTGAAAGACCTCACCACCGCCTACACGGTTTTCCCGAACGCCGGCGTGCGGAAGCAGTCGTACATCATCGAGCGGATCGACGATGCCGATCACAATCCGATTTATCGCGCGGCGCACGTCATCGCGTCAGGGATTGAGCCGAGCGCGGCGTGGATGACTTCGCAGTTGATGGAGCAAGTTTTGACTCGTGGCACGGCGGCGAGCGCGCGCTCGTTAGGCTTCAAACTCCCAGCGGCGGGAAAAACGGGGACGACGAATGACTTCAAGGACGCTTGGTTCCTTGGCTACACGACCGCGCTGACCTGCGGCGTGTGGGTGGGGTTCGATCAGCCGCAGACGATCATGTCCGGCGGGTATGGCGCGACGCTCGCGCTTCCGGTCTGGACCAATGTGATGACGAAAGCGGCGCAGCGTTATCCGGCGCAGGAATTCCAGCCGACGATGCCGATGGCTCGTGCGACGGTCTGCGCCAGTTCGAACCAACTCGCGACGAACGCGTGTCTCGACGCCGGCTCGGCATATGACATCACGATGCCAGCCGACAAGGTGCCGACCGCCGCGTGCTCAGTGCACGGCGGCTTGCAAACGCAGCTCGCACAACGGCTCGATGACGCCGGCCGCAAAGCGGAGGCGTTGCCAGGCCGGATCTTTCAATCATTCCGGCGATTCTTCGGTGGCCGAAAGTAATTCTAGGGCGTCTGGGTCAGACGCCGCGGCGGTTAGGTGGCGTTTCGCAGAAACGCCCTAC
>JBJMWV010000084.1:0-2904 GCA_045809985.1 Chthoniobacterales bacterium
CCGACGAACGCGCGCGGCGTTTACATGCCGCAGTTGCGCGACAGTTTCGTGCAGGATCTACGTCCGAAAATTTTGCTCATCGTAGCTGCGGCGCTCTGTGCGCTTCTCATCGCGGCGGCGAATTTTGCCGGTTTGCTTCTCTCGCGCGTGATCGAACGCGAAGGCGAGTTCGCGCTGCGTTCCGCTCTCGGCGCGAGCCGTCGACGACTCGTTAGGCAACAGCTCGTGCATGCTGTCTCTCTTGCGACAATTGGGACGCTGCTCGGCCTGCTCGTGACCGTCTGGGCCACGCCCGTTTTGTTCGCGCTCAGCCCCGAAGCTTCGGACACGTCCGGCAGCGCGATGCGCGAATTCGATAACGCGGTGCGGCTGGATTGGCCGGTCTTCGGTTTCGCGGCCGGCGTGATGTTGCTTGTCGGCATCGGCTTTGGATTGCTCCCGGCCGTGCGCGCAGCGCGGACAGATTTGCGCGGTGCGATGAACACCAGTTCGCGCGGCGCCACGCTCGATCGCGGCACGCGCCGTTTGCTCGGCTCGCTCGTCGTGGTCGAGCTCGCGGTCGCGGCGGCGCTGCTCATGGCCAGCATCACGACCACGCAATATTTCCGAAAACTGCTCGACGAGCCGTGGGGATTCGGCACCGCGCAGCGAACAATTTTCAACACGATGATCTCCGACCGCCTCTTCACCGAGACGGCGGCGAAACTGAGCGCGGTCGATAAAACGCTGAGCGCATTGCGTGCGCTGCCGGGAGTGAAGAGCGCCACCGTGACGTCGCCTGCGCCGATGAACGCGCCGCGCAATTTGATCAGCTTCAATGCGGAAGGCGTTCCAGCGCCAGAACCGTCTGGCTATTACCTGTCTTACTCGCGCGTGGCGGTGCCCGGTTACTTCAGCGCGATGGAAGAACCGTTGCTGCGCGGCCGCGAATTTCTCGAGAGCGACACCGCGGACACGCCGCCGGTGTGCATTGTCACCGAAGCATTCGTTAGGCGATTTTGGCCAGGACAGGATGCGGTGGGTAAACGGATAAAATGGGGCCGCCTCGATGGTCTGCGGCCCTGGCTCACCATCGTCGGCGTGGCGGCGGACATGAAAGTGGTCGCCGATCCCCGCGACGGCGAAGTCATCGGCATGATTGCGCGGCCGCTCGCGCAAATGTTCCCGCCCGGCGCGCCGCAAATCGATGAAGTCACTTACGTCGTGCGGACGGAGAATAGCCCATTGCCCGAAGCGTCGATTCGGAGCCTGCTCGCGCGCGTCGATCCGCGTCTTGCCGCCTACGAGATCGGCTCGTTAGACCGCGCCGCCGCTGATTCGCGCATGGCCGAGCGTTTTATCTTTGTCCTCGTCTCGTCCTTCAGCGTACTCGGGGTCATCCTCGCTGCGGTCGGTCTCTATGGCTTGCTCGCGTTGCAGGTCGCACGGCGCGAACGCGAGTTCGGCATCCGCAGCGCGCTCGGCGCCACCGCACGGCAAATCATCGCGCTCGTCGCGCAGCAGGGCGCGACGTTGCTCTCGTTAGGCTTCTGCGCCGGCGCGATCGCGAGTTGGGCTCTTGTGCGCCTCGTCCGCAGTCAATGGTCCGAGATTCCCGCGCCGAATCTGATCGCGTGGATCTGCGCCGCGATCGTGCTCGGGCTCGCTGTGATGATCGCATGCTGGTTACCGGCACGGCGTGCAGCGCGCGTTGATCCAGTCGTCGCGCTGCGCGCCGAGTGACATGAAGTTCGCTCTCACCGTCAACGACACGCGCAAGGAAGTGGATGTCGATGACGACATGCCGCTCGTCTGGATTTTGCGCGACACGCTCGAGATGACGGGCACGAAGTTCGGCTGCGGAGTTGGTGTGTGCGGCTCGTGCACGGTCCTGGAGAACGGGAAGGCGATCCGTTCCTGCCAAATCCCGGCGAGCGAGGCGAAGGATCGCAGCTTCACCACAATCGAAGATTTGTCGCGCGACGGGAGTCATCCGTGTCAGCGCGCGTGGTTGGAAGAAGATGTGGCGCAGTGCGGATTTTGTCAGCCGGGGATGATTCTGAATGCGTGCTCGCTGCTGCGCGATCAGCCGAGCCCGAATGATGAACAGATCGATGCGGTGATGTCGGACTCGGTCTGCCGATGCGGCACTTACCCGCGGATGCGGAAGGCGATCAAACGCGCGGCGGCGCTCATGCAGGAGAAGAAAGCGTGATCACATCGCGCCGTGCATTTCTGAAAACGACCGCCATCGGCGGCGCGTCGCTCATCATCGGCTTCAACGGCCGTCGCCTCTTCGGGGCGGATGCGCCTAACGAGTTCAAGCCGAACGGCTGGGTCCGTATCGACGGCGACGGCACCGTTACGTTGACGATTGGAAAATCCGAGATGGGGCAGGGCGTACGCACTGCGTGGGCGATGATGCTGGCGGACGAACTCGGCGCGGATTGGTCGCGCATCAAACTTATACAGGCGTCGCCGGGACCGGCGCCGTTCGACGATCTTGGGACGGGCGGCAGCGGTAGCATGGAAGATGGCTGGGCGATGTTGCGCAAGGCTGGTGCGGCCGCGCGTGAAATGCTTATCGCGGCGGCGGCTGCGAAATGGAACGTCTCGCCTAACGAGTGCAAAGCGGAGCGCAGTGCGGTCGTCAATGCAGGTCGGCGGCTCGAGTTCGGAGCGCTCGTCGCAGATGCGGCGAAGCTGCCCGTGCCAAAGAAGGCGCCGCTGAAGGCGCGCGGTGATTACGAGCTGATCGGCCAACGCACAGCCAAGATCGACGGGCTCGATATTGTCACCGGCCGCGCGCGCTACGGCATTGACGTCAAAATTCCGAACATGCTGCACGCATCAGTCGAGCGTCCGCCGTTTGCAGGCGCGAAGCCGGTGAAGATGGATGAAGCGAAAGCGCGCGCGGTGCGTGGC
>JBJMWV010000085.1:0-4418 GCA_045809985.1 Chthoniobacterales bacterium
CGCGCTCGCGTTTGCTAATTTAACTTTCACAACTCTGGGGGGAACGTCGCCCGGCGCATTCGCGCTGTGGCGACGTTTTTTTCTTCCGACAAAACGCTTTCGCCGCGCGGCGCGGCTTCTATCTTCGGCGGGTGATTGACCGTTACTCCCGCGCTGAGATGCGCGAACTCTGGTCGGAGCAGCGCAAGTTCGAGATCTGGCTGGAGATCGAAACGCTGGCCAGCGAAGCGATGGCCGAGCGCGGCGAGATCCCAAAAGAGGACGCGGCGGAGATCCGGGCGAAGGCGCGCTTCTCGATTGCTGAGATCGCCGAGATTGAGAAACGGACCAATCACGACGTCATCGCGTTTCTCGAGAACGTCGCCGCGTCCGTCGGTCCGACGGCGCGCTGGATGCACCAGGGTCTGACCTCGTCAGACATTCTCGATACGACACTCGCAGTGCAGCTGACGGACGCCGCCCGAATCCTCGCTGCTGATCTGAAGACGCTGCGCGAGGTAATCGCGGATCAGGCGCGACGCTACAAGATGACGCCGATGATCGGCCGGAGTCATGGCATTCACGCGGAGCCGATCACATTCGGGCTGAAGCTGGCGCTGATGTTCGATGAGTTCGGCCGCGCCGAAGAACGACTCGCGCAGACAACGGAACGGATCCGCGTCGGGAAATTGAGCGGCGCAGTTGGAACACATGCTCATCTCGATCCAGCGATCGAGCGGTCTGTCTGCGAGAAGCTAGGTCTCAAGCCTGCAACGCTGTCTACGCAGATCATTCAACGCGATCGCCACGCGGAGTTTGTCACCACGCTCGCGATCATCGCGTCGAGCATCGATCGCTGGGCAACGGAGTTTCGCCACCTCCAGCGAACGGAAGTTCTCGAGGTGGAGGAATTTTTCAGCGAAGGCCAAAAGGGCAGCTCCGCGATGCCGCACAAGCGCAACCCAATTACCGGCGAGCGCTTGAGCGGACTCGCGCGCGTCATCCGCGGTCATGCTGTCACCGCGATGGAGAACGTGGCGCTCTGGCATGAGCGCGACATCAGCCACTCGAGCGCAGAGCGGATCATTCTGCCGGACGGCTGCATTCTGCTCGATTACATGCTGACCAAGTTGCGGGATCTCGTGGCAGGTCTGCAGGTTTATCCGGAAAACATGCAGGCGAACCTGAAGCGCACGAAGGGGCTCTACTTCAGTCAGTCGATCCTGCTCGCGCTCACGCGCGCCGGAGCGGAGCGCAAAACGGCCTACGAAGCCGTGCAACGCGCCGCGATGCGGACGTGGAAAGGCGATCATTCGTTCGCGGACAACGCAAAGGACGAGCCGTCGATCACCGAGAAATTATCCGCGGACGAGATCGATAGGCTTTGTTCGCTCGACGTGCACTTCGCTCACGTGGATGAAACTTTCCGCGCGCTTGGCTTGAATTAGCAGCCGCGCCGCGGTGCGGAGCCGAATAGAGGGCATGACGCCGACTCTCTACATCAAGATGGGCTGCCCTTATTGCAAGGCGGCGATGGATTACCTCGACGGCAACAAGATCACGTACGAGAAAGTCGACGTCCGCGGGAACGATGCCGGGATGAAGAAACTGCAGGAGATCTCTGGCCAGACGAAGACGCCGACGCTGTGTTGGGATGGCGAGGTGCTGGCTGATTTCGGCGTCGAAGAGCTCGAGGAATTTCTCGCGCAACGCACACGCGGATAGCGCTCGTTAGGCTACGAGCTCGAGCAGGATCTCGGCGATCCGCGCCGCGCGATCGAGAAGAATCTGTGCGGTGTCGAAAACCAAACCCGACCGGTGCGCGTTCGCTTCCTGAGTGATGCGCATCTGCCCGCCGCGCCACTTGAGTACGAGATGGCCGACGCTAAAGCCACTCGATAGCTCGACTCCTACGAGTTCGAAGAGTGCTGTCAGTTGCATCCGCAGGGCGGCGCTCGGCGCGGGCATCAGCTCCATCGCCGGTCCGCCAATCGCCGGTAGCACCGCCATTCCAACGAGCGGCACGGCCGTGCGAAATTGGAGCGGCGGCAGGATGTTTTTCGTCGGTGCGACGCGCATCGTGTCGATCTGCCCGCGCGCATTCAGATCCACATGCACGACGTCGAACGGCGCTTCAGGCACAACTGCGCCGGGCATCGTTTCGGGCGTGACGTGGAGCGAGATCGTGGGTGAAACCGGCCGCGCGCGAAGCGCTCGCATTTCAAGCGCCGGCGAAAACTGAAGTGAGACCACCTCAAGCGGGAGGGTAACAACGACGGCATTGCGGGGCCCGCCGCTGATCACCGCATGGGTGACGTCGGTCCTTTTTGGTGCGACTAGCGCCGTCGACTGCGCGCCTAGTGGTGGCGGCGGAGGCGGTGTGATCGGCGGCGATTCAATCGCCGGCGCAGCCTCGGCTATTGGCGGTGGTGGCGCTGGCGGTTCCTCAACTTCGATCGGGAGAGGCGGCACCGGTTCCGGTGCTGCTTCGACACGTTCTTCGGGAACTGGCAACGCACTGCCGCCTGAATCAGGCGACGGCGATGGCGGAGAGTCATGCTCGTCTGCGCCATTGTGCGTGGTTGATGGTTTCGCTGCTTCCAGCTTCTGCGCAAGCGCTTTTCGTCGGCGACGCTTCCGCGCGGTGATCGCCGGAAGTTCCGCGAGTGTGGCTTCGATCAACTCGACGAGCGCGCTCGAAAGAAAAGGCTTTGGAATCGCGGCGATCACGTTCTCGAATTCCTCCGCGACCGCGAGCATTTCTGGGACGTGCCCCGACATCATGATCACCGGCAGACGCGCTGTCGCTTCATCGGCCAGCAAACGCCGGCAGACTTCATCGCCCGTGATGTCCGGCAGACTGTAATCGAGCAGGATTAAGTCCGGATTCTCCGCAAGCGCCTTCTCCACGCCTTTCGTGCCGGACGACGCGGTGATGATTTCCAGCGCCGTTTCCGCGGTCGACAGGATCTCTTCGACAAAAATCAGGAGAAGCTCCGTGTCGTCGATGACGAGAATCTTCTTCCCCGTTAACGGAGTCGGAGGTTTCGCACCGGCCGCCGCAGTATCCTCGACGAGTGCCTGCTCGATTTCTGGCGGCGCGTCTAAAGCCTCGAGTAACACTGCTGTCCACGGGGCATGGATTGTCCGCGGCGCATCGACGCGCCGATCCAATTCACGCACACGCGGCCCGCGCCAGCGGAGCAGTTCGCGCAACGCGACCCTGCCCATGTGCCCGGCTACGACCGCATGAGTGATCTTTCCGTCCGTAAAATGAATCTCCCCAGTCCTGCCATCAGCCGCGTCGATTTGAAGGATGGTCGTATCACGCGCGACGGCTTGGAGAACCAGCAGGTCGACCAGTTTCAGGTCACGCAACCGCGCGCCTGCTCTCGATGGGCCCGCCTCTAGTAAATCGCGCACGAGCGCGCTGAATTCAGCCACCGCGAACGGCTTCTTCATAAAGTGCAGCGCGGCCGGGCGGTTTGGTTGCTCTGCGAGCGCACTTGCGTCATCTGCGCCGATGATAATCACCCGCGCGTCAGGCGCGGCAGATCCAAGCCGCTTCAGCGAAGCTACCGTCCCGCGCTGCGGCGGGTCGACATCGACGACGATGAGTTCCGGAGTGTCATTTCGAGTCGCCGTTTCGGCCTCAGCGAGCAAAGGAATGACGCGTATCTGATAGTCGGGCGCAGCCCTGCGCAACGAAGCGCTAAACGCGGCAGCCAGAGCGGAGTATCCCTCGACCAGAAGGATACCGCCTGCTGTCCGCGCAGGATTAACGGGAGGGGGGAGCACAAGTGATAGCGACTAAAAAAACTAGGATACGAGAAAGACATACCGACTCCAAGCACCGAAACGCTCAGCGACAGTTCGCCTGCTGAATTGCTACTCTTTTCGCGGGTCTCCACGCTACTCGAATCTTAGGGCTTCGATCGGATCGAGCGAAGCAGCCCGATACGCCGGGTAAAATCCGAAGCCAATTCCGATCCCGGAGCAGACGACCAGACCGGCGATCGCCCAGCCGACGGGGAAGAGCAGGTCGGCTTTCAACCACATCGCGAGCAGATTTCCGCCGATCACGCCGAGCACGATGCCGAGAATCCCGCCGGTTTCGGAGATGAAGACGGCTTCAGTAAGGAATTGCCGGAGAATGTCGCGACTGCGCGCACCGATCGATTTGCGAATACCGATTTCTTTTGTCCGCTCGGTCACGCTGACGAGCATGATGTTCATGATGCCGACGCCGGCTGCGACGAGCGCGATCAAGCTGATGACAAATGCGCCCACCCGCACCACATCCGCGACCGATGCGAACGCGCTCTTGAGCGAATCGTTCGTGTAAATCTCGAAGTCGTTAGGCTGCTCCGGGCGAAGCCCGCGCGCGATCCGCATGGCACTGACCGCCTTGTCGAAGGTGCCGTTATAGGTGTCGGCCG